>DATMQC010000271.1:0-17331 GCA_035567275.1 Chthoniobacterales bacterium
ACACCCGTTGGGCCGGCCCCGATGACTACGAATGTTAGAGCGGCTCGCTGGAGTTCGGGATCAATCGCAGTTTCGGCGATCTCAAAGGCATTCAAGATACGGCGGCGCAACTCCAGCGCGTCCGAGAGATTTTTCAATCCAGGCGCAAAGGCCTCCCAATGATCATTGCCGAAATAGGAGTGGCGCGCACCCGCAGCAAGAATCAGGTAATGGAAAGGGTATTGCAACGCGCTGGTGTGCACTATTTTCCCAGCCGCATCGATTGAATCCACACGACCCATCACCACACGAACATTCTTCGCATTCTTTAAGATGGCTCGTATGGGTTGCGCAATGTCTGCAGGGGAGAGCATCGCAGTAGCCACCTGGTATAACAACGGCTGAAACAAATGGTGATTGGTGCGATCGATCAGAGTGACGTCTACCGGCTGATTGGACAATATTCTGGCGGCATACAAGCCGCCAAAGCCGCCGCCAATAATAACGACTTTTGGGTTGCTGCTCGTATTCTGAGCGGGGGTTTCCATTAATTCCTTCTCCTTGGTCTCGAGCTATTGCTCGGTCGCTTTCTACAAATTTTGCCGCAAGAAGGAAATAAAAAGCGTCAATTTTTCTCGCTTGGCGGTTTGGCTTCCCGGGGGATGCGAGTAGAATCCTTGAAGGGCGAAACCCGCACATGAATCATTAGGTGGTTTTCAAGGATTCTGTAAGCGGAATCTAAAAGTTTCGGATTCCCAAACTACTTGTAAATACACGCACGAATCAAAAGCCCAAACGCAGTATGCTGTTCACGCGTAGACTATGGCCCGGACCTTTAACAAAATTTCGGTCCCGCAAGAGCGAGGCCGCTTCACCGATCGGCGCTGCTCCCGACGCGACCTTGAGATCCTTACCATATCGCCGGTTATTTCGGGGACAGGACACTAGATCAAATGAATTTCAAAATTAGCCCTTGCGAGCCCAAATAAGAAAAACTTATCCTTTGGCGGATTCGCCGCCTTTGTCCCATGGCAACCATCACTCGCGATATCGAAACACCTGATACGCTTGCGCGCGCCGCAAGATCGCTGGAAGCCATAAGCGATTCAGAACTACTCGGCGAAAGGCTTACCATCAACATGGGACCCTCTCATCCGGCTACCCATGGTGTTTTACGCATTGTTCTTCAACTGGATGGTGAAATCATCACGCGCGCCGACCCTGACGTTGGTTACCTCCATCGAGGTGACGAAAAAATCGCAGAGAACATGCAATACAACCAGTTCGTCCCGTACACGGACCGCCTGGATTATCTCGCGCCTCTGGCCAATAACGTTGCGTATGCGTTGGCTGTAGAAAAATTGATGGGTTGGGAACTGCCGCCGCGCGGGAAGGCCATACGCCTGATCTGTTGCGAGATCGCCCGGGTCTCTGCTCATCTTCTTGGGCTTGGGGCCTTCGCGATGGACGTGGGCGCAATGACCGTCTTTTTGTACACATTCACCGAACGCGAAAAACTTTACAATCTCATCGAGCTGCTGACTGGAGCGAGATTCACGACATCTTATACGAGAGTTGGCGGCATGACGCGCGATCTTCCCGATGGGTTCATCGAAGCGCTGAAGAAGTTTCTGGACGAGTTCATCCCTCAGCTTGACGAGGTCGACAAGCTTCTGACCCGCAATAGGATCTGGGTGGATCGCACAAAAGACCTGGGCGTCATTTCAAAAGAGGATGCCATCTCTTACGGCCTGAGTGGGCCGAACATTCGTGCCAGCGGAGTCGACTACGACGTCCGCAAAGCCAAACCGTACCTTGATTATCAGAACTACGATTTTGACATTCCGATTGGCGCCGTGGGCGACGCGTATGACCGGTACCTCGTCCGGCTTGAGGAGATGCACCAGAGCGTCAAAATATTGCGCCAGGCGATCGAAAAACTACCCAGCGGCCCGGTGACCGTGCAGGACCCAAAAAATCTTCCGCCCGGAAAGCCGGAAGTCCTCATGAAGATGGAGGAATTGATCCATCATTTTATCCTCCACACCGAAGGCATCCAGGCGCCTCCTGGAGAAGTCTATTTCAGCGCCGAAAATCCAAAGGGAGAGCTGGGTTTTTATATCAGCAGCCGCGGAGGCGGTGTGCCTCACCGGTTAAAGATTCGGGCTCCCTCTTTCGTGAATCTGAGCATTCTTCCTAAGATCCTGCCCGGCCATATGATGAGCGATGTTGTGGCAATACTTGGAAGCTTGGATTTTGTCATGGGTGAGTCTGATAGATAGCGATGCGGGGAGGCGCGCTTATTCTTGTCGCCGCGGCGTTGCTCGCAACAACCGGCTGCAAGCGAGAGTTTGCCAATCGCAATCTGGAACAATTGAAACCGAATATGTCCCAGAAGGAGGTTGAGTCGATAATCGGAGATCCTGACCGAACTGAGAAGGTGGATCTGGAGTTAGCAACGCAAAGGAAGACGATCTCCATCACGCGATATTTTTACAAACAGAAGGGTCAGACCATCGTGCTCCAGTTTCAGAATGGCCGGCTCATCAATCCGCCCGAAAAGTTGAAGGAGAACTGACATGGAAATTCCGGCCGAGCTTGAGTCGCAGATCGATGAGGTAATAACGCACTACCCAGTTTCAAAGCGGAGCGCTTCTTTGCCGCTTCTTCATCTGTTCCAGGAATATTTCGGTCGCATTGAGGATGAGGCGATCGAGTGGGTTGCGCGCAAACTTGAGCTCGAACCAATCAATGTGCTGGAGTTGGTAACATTTTATCCAATGTTTCGAAGGGAACCTCTAGGCAAGCATCACATCCGGGTCTGCCGAACCCTTTCCTGTGCCATGGCAGGCGGCTACCAACTGCTCGATACGTTTTGCAAACACGCAAACATCGTCCGCGAACAGAGTGGACACGGCGATCACCTCTTGAAAAGCACGGACGGAAAGTACAGCATCGAATTTGTTGAGTGCCTTGCGAGCTGCGGTTTCGGACCTGTTTGCATGATTGACGACGACTTTTTTGAAGCGGTGGCGCAAGAGGAAGTTCCACAATTACTCGAAAAATATCAGTAGCCATGGCGTCCACGGTTCGAACACCTCACCCGCGTGAAAAGCGGATTATTTTCAGGAATATCGATCGTCCTGGTTGGACCAATGACATCGATTGCTATTTTCGGGATGGCGGGTACGCCGAGCTGAAGAAGGCGTTTACGATGAAGCCGGAACAAATCGTCAACGAGGTCAAAGCTTCCGGATTGCGCGGGCGCGGCGGTGCAGGATTTCCTTGCGGAGTAAAGTGGGGATTCATCAAGCCGGGAGGCCCGAAACCGGTTTATCTGATTTGCAACGCCGACGAATCAGAACCTGGAACATTCAAAGACCGCTACATCATACATCAGGATCCGCACCAATTGCTCGAGGGAACGGTCATTTCCTGTTACGCCGTGAACGCTCGGCTTGCCTACATCTACATCCGCGGCGAATTCCCTCTCGGCGCAAAGATACTTGAACGAGCGCTCGCCGAGGCGCGCCAGCACGGGTTTCTCGGGAAAAACATTCTTGGCTCGGGATTCGACTGTGAGATCTACGTCCACCGCGGCGCCGGCGCCTACATTTGCGGAGAGGAGACCGGACTCATCGAATCGATGGAAGGCAAGCGGCCCTACCCGCGCATCAAGCCCCCCTACTTTCCCGCGGTTCTAGGCTTGTACATGTGCCCGACCATCGTTAACAACGTGGAGACTCTCTGCAACGTAAAGCATATCGTGCGGATGGGCGGGGCCGAATATGCAAAAATGGGTAAGCCGAATAACACCGGAACCCGGCTACTGTGCGTGAGCGGAGATGTTCAAAAGCCGGGCTACTATGAATTCGAGGTGGGCGGCATTACTTTGGGCGAATTGATTTACGACATCTGCGGCGGGTTGCGGCCTGGACGAAAGCTTAGGGCGGTCATCCCGGGAGGCAGTTCTGCGAAGGTCTTGAGCGTGGCAGACCGATACAAGATCAAGAGCAGGCAACCCGACGGATCGATGCTGGAGAAGGAGATGGGCCTGGAGGAAGTCCCGATCGATTTCGATACTCTGGCCGCAGCCGGTTCGATGGCGGGATCGGGCGGGATCATCGTTATGGATGATTCGCGCGACATGGTCTGGGCCCTGAACAATATCAATGAATTCTACGCTCACGAGAGCTGCGGCCAGTGCACCCCTTGCAGGGAAGGATCACTTTGGATGAAGAAAATCACCGAACGAATGGTGCATGGAGGAGGAACAAAGCAGGATACCGACACCCTCAAAAGCGTGGCTGACAATATTGCGGGCCGAACCATCTGCGCTTTTGGGGAAGCCTGTGCGTGGCCGACTCAAAGCTTTGTCGCGAAATTCCGAGACGACTTTGTCGCGAAATCGGCCGGCAAGGAAAATGGGAATGGATTACGATGAGCGCGCCAACCCAACTCCTGAACGTCCAGATCGACGGTGCATGGCATCAGTTCCCGAAGGGGACGCGGGTCATCGAGGCATGCAGCCGAGCAGGTAAATTCATACCGCACTATTGTTATCATCCGAAATTGAGCTCACCGGGCAATTGCCGGATGTGCCTGATCGAGATGGGGATGCCGAAGCCGGGCCCGGATCGAAAACCTGAAATGGGCCCTGACGGAAAGCCTATCATCAGTTGGATCCCGCGCCCCCAAATATCCTGTGCGCAGGATATTGCGGAAGGGATGGCAATTCGCACAGATTCTCCATTAGTTAAGGAGTGCAGAAACGGCGTGATGGAGTTTCTTTTGATAAACCATCCGCTCGACTGCCCAATCTGCGATCAAGCCGGCGAATGCCATCTCCAGGAGTACAGCGTTGAATTCGGTACAGCCGGCTCGCGTTTTCTGGATGAGAAAGTGAAAAAGCCCAAGCGCGTGGAACTCGGACCCCGCGTGACGCTCGATGACGAACGCTGCATTCTCTGTTCGCGCTGTATCCGTTTCATGAAGGAGGTAGCCCATGACGATGTTTTGGGATTTGTGAGTCGCGGCAGCCATACCTATCTCACCGCGCATCCGAACAAGCCTTTGGACAGCAACTACTCGCTGAACACGGTGGATATCTGCCCGGTGGGAGCTCTGACGAGCACCGATTTCCGCTTCAAGATGCGGGTTTGGTTTCTAAAGGAAACGAAGAGTATTTGTACGAGCTGCGCAACCGGATGCAACACCATCATCGGAACTCGATTGAACACCATCTATCGTCAAACACCCAGAGAGAATGACGAGGTGAACTCTTCTTGGATGTGTGACTACGGAAGATTGAACTTTCACTACCTCAATTCTCCCGAGCGACTTCAGACACCGCAAATTCGGGAAAGAGATGCTCTGGTTAACTCAAGCTGGAAGAGCGCTATGGCCAGAGCGGGTGACGAGTTGAAAAAATTCGCCAACGGTCAGATCGCGCTTATCGGATCCGCCCGAATGACCAACGAAGAACTTTGGCTTACGAAAAAGCTCATCGAGTCACTGGGCATTGCGGATCACGACGTCGTGCCAAGACTCGGAGAAGCCGATCAGATTCTGGTCAACGCCGATCGTAATCCAAACACGCTCGGCGCCCAATTGTTCGGTATAACGAACGAAAATCCTGGAGGAAAACTTTCTGAAATCGTGGAGAAGGTTCGTTCAGGAGCGATTCGAGCCATCGTGGCTCTGGGTGAAGATCTCACCGAAATCGGCCTGACCGTCGACGACTTGAAAAAGCTTTCCTTAATAGTGGCGACGGGAATTTTGCCCAACAACACCACGCGGCACGCGACCGTGTTGCTTCCCGGATCCGGGTTCGCCGAGAAGAGAGGATCCATGATCAACTTCCGAGGCCGCCTGCAGCGTTTGAATCGCGCGGTACAACCGCCTGGTGAAGCAAGGGACGAGTGGGAAATTCTGCGGGATCTCATCCAGCAGTCGACGGGATCGAACGGCATCTATCTGATTGAGGATGTTTTCCGGCAAATCGCGGAAGCGATTCCGGAGATGAAAGGACTATCTCTCAGCAGGATCAGCGACAAGGGCGTTCAACTCGTCGAAGAAGGCGAGGAAGCAACAAAAACGCCGGCATCGATATGAGCCCCGTATTGACGACAATCCTGATCTCCCTGGCCAAGACAATCGGTCTGATCTTCATCATCATCCTGCCGATGGTTTCGTACACCGTCTACGCCGAACGGCGCGTGAGCGCCATGATTCAGGACCGGCTCGGTCCAAACCGGGTCGGGATTCCGATGACATTGCTGGGGTTCAGCAAGGACATCCCCTTTTTTGGTCTCTTACAGCCAATCGCTGACGCGGTAAAGCTTCTGCTCAAAGAGGATTTTACTCCGGCGCACGTTAACAAGCTTTACTATTGGCTTGCGCCCGCATGCGCGATGGCTCCGTCGATGATGGCTTTGGCGGTCATCCCGTTTGGAAGCACATTTCTAGGTGTGCCAATGGTGATTGCTGATGTGAACGTCGGCGTCCTTTGGGTCTTCGCCGTTTCGTCTCTGGGAGTATACGGAATTGTCCTGGCGGGTTGGTCTTCCAATTCGAAATACCCTTTTCTAGGAGGGATTCGATCGAGCTCGCAAATGATCTCTTATGAGCTTTCGCTCGGCTTATCGGTAATACCGATTTTCATGCTATGCGGAACACTGAATCTGCCGGCGATCGTAAAGTACCAGATCGAGCACGGCTGGTTGATCTCTCCTGTTTGGATCAAAGGAATCAGCCTTTTTCCCTTGAGTATCAATTTTCAGGAGATCCTCCAATCGTTTGACATCCTGAAGATCGTTCTCTGGATACCGCTATTCGTTTCATTCGTCGTTTTTACGATATCCATGTTCGCGGAGACGAACCGCCTTCCTTTTGATCTGCCAGAGTCAGAGACAGAACTTGTGGGCGGCTACCACACCGAATATTCGTCGATGAAGTTTGCGCTGTTTTTCCTCGGCGAATATGCAGCGATGATCACTGGGTCTGCCGTGATCGTGACACTTTACTTTGGAGCGTGGCATATCCCGTTCTTGCCGACGACGATCGACGATCCTTTTTCATTTTTGGGGATCGTATTAGGGCTGCTTCATATCGCCGCCTTTTTCCTGAAAGTCGCCTTGCTCCTTTTCTTTTTCATCTGGGTCCGCTGGACTTTGCCTCGATTTCGCTACGATCAGCTGATGCGACTCGGCTGGTATTTTTTCATCGAGATCGCGTTGGTGAATGTGTTCGTCGTCGCACTCATTTTGCCTTTCATGCGTAAATAAGGAGTTCACACATGGCTTACACTGTCGCTCGCCCGAAACTGACCTTTGCTGAAAAGGCTTACCTTCCCGCGATCATGACGGGTCTGGGCATCACGCTTCGCCACTTCCTGGAGATTCTTTCCGGGAAAAAGAAGGTGACGATGCAGTATCCGGAGGAGACTTGGGATCAGAAATTGCCCGCTCATTATCGCGGGGCGCCGACCCTGGTTAAGGATGAGCATGGGCGCGAACGATGCGTTGCATGCCAATTGTGCGAGTTCATATGTCCGCCGCGCGCAATAACAATCATCCCAGGCGAGATTCCGGAGGAGAGCCGATGGCGAAAGGTCGAAAAATATCCGAAGGAGTTCGAAATCGACATGATCCGCTGCATCTATTGCGGGTTGTGCGAAGAAGTCTGCCCGGAGCAAGCGATTTTCTTGCTTAAGGATTACGCGATAACGGGTTTGAGCCGGCAGGAGATGGTCCACGATAAGGAAAAGCTTTATGAATTGGGGGGCGTCATGACGGGGCTCGTTCACAAGTGGAACGAAAAGAAATAGGCATATGTCACCAATCCTTTTCTGGATCTTCGTCGCGATCATGCTCTTCTTCGCCGGGATGGTGGTGCTGAATCGCAACCCGGTCGCAAGCGCCTTAAGCCTGGTGGTATCGTTCATGGCGCTGGCTGCTCTTTACGTGTCTCTGGATGCGTATTTTATCGGGGTGATACAGATCCTGGTGTATGCCGGAGCGGTGATGGTGCTGTTTCTTTTCATCATCATGTTGCTCGATCTAAAGGCGGAAGTACGCAGGAGAATGAATTTCCCGGCCGTTTGCGGGGGATTCGTGGTCATCCTGCTGTTTCTTAAGGTGCTTTCCGATGTTTGTTACGGAGTTTTTGGCGGAAATGCCAAACTGCCGCCAATTTCCCAGGGCCCTAAGGGGGATGCTTGGCAGGTAGGTATGCTTATTTTTGAGCGCTACAATCTGGCGTTGCAGGTAGTAGGAACCTTGATTCTTGTGGCGTCGATCGGCGTTGTAATACTAAGCAAACGGGAGCTCAAATAATCGATGGTTACTCTCAATGATTATCTGATGGCCAGCGGCTTGTTGTTCGCCATTGGGTTTGCGGGCGTACTTCTGAGGCGCAACGTGATCATCATCTTCATGGCGTTGGAACTGATGTTAAATGCGGCCAATCTATCGTTGATCGGCTTTTCGAGATTCAATGTTCAGAACGGCTTGCCGGATTATAACGCTCAGGTCCTGGTGTTTTTCGTGATAACCGTAGCAGCTGCGGAAGTTACCGTTGGATTGGCCATTATCGTCGCTTTGGTCAGAGCCAGACAGACCACTCACGTCGAAGACATCAGCACCCTAAAATTCTGACGAATGAACTTCAGTCCCTGGATCGTTCTCTTTTCTCCCTTTGCTTCGGTGATCGTCACCGTCCTCGTCACTCAAAAATTCAGAAAGCTGAGTTCCTATATCTCTGTCGCTGCCGTCGCAATTTCGTTCATCTTCAGTCTGGCGATTTTCTTCGGACCGAACGGTTCCAAAGGTTTCAACTGGGTTGACCTCGGCACATTCCGAATAGAGATCGGCTATCTGATAAACGATTTGACGAAGTTGATGCTCCTCGTCGTCGCCGGCGTCGGATTTCTCATCCACGTCTATTCGATCGGGTACATGGGAGAAGATCGCGGTCGAGCGCGCTATTTCTCCGGTTTGTCGCTGTTCATGTTCTCGATGCTTGGGATCGTGCTCGCGAACAACTTCATCATGATGTTCATCTTTTGGGAGCTGGTCGGAGTGAGCTCCTACATTTTGATCGGTCACTGGTTTGACCGTGACGCCCCTCCGGCGGCGGCAAACAAGGCGTTTCTCGCCAATCGAATCGGCGACTTTGGGTTCATGCTGGGAATCCTTTTGGTCTGGTCGGCTTCCGGTACGGTGACTTTTGAGCAGCTCGCGCAGCGCTGGCCTGCTCTCGGATTAAGTCCCGGATTCATGACGGCAGCGGCCCTCCTTTTGTTCTGCGGAGCCGTCGGCAAATCGGCTCAATTCCCGCTGCACGTGTGGCTTCCGGACGCGATGGAAGGTCCAACACCGGTTTCAGCACTGATCCATGCCGCAACAATGGTGGCTGCAGGTGTGTTCATGCTGGCACGAACATTTTTCCTTTTCCAGACCTCGGCGACAGCGCTGACCTTGATACTATGGATCGGGCTAATTACCTCGCTGCTGGCAGCGCTGATGGCCACGCAGCAAGACGATATCAAGCGGGTCCTTGCCTACTCGACGCTATCCCAGCTCGGTTTAATGGTGGCAGCGGTGGGGCTGAGCAACCCCCAGGCTGGCATGTTTCATTTGTTCACCCACGCTTCCTTCAAGGCCTTGTTGTTCCTCGGCGCCGGCTCGGTTATCCATTGCCTTCACCACGAGCAAAACATCTGGCAAATGGGGGGGCTCCAAAAGAAAATGCCCATCACCTTCTGGACTTTTCTCGTTGGAACACTGGCTCTTGTTGCCTGCCCGCCGTTCGCGGGATTTTGGAGCAAAGACGAGATTCTGGCGTCCGCCGGCACAAACCTTCCGGCGTTCCTGGCGATCGCTATCGTGGCGTTCCTGACTGCCTTCTACATGTCACGCCTTTTCGTGGTCGCATTTTTGGGTCATCCGAGATCCGACCAGGCCGGCCATGCGCACGAGTCGCCTTTGGTAATGACAGCCCCGCTGGTGATCCTCGCTATCCCGGCGTGCATTGCGGGTTTCCCATTTATCGCCTCAGCTTTTATCAAATTACCAGAACACGAAGGTTCGCCTATCGGCTCGATGGTTATATCGCTCATCGCGTTTCTCGCGGGAGCGGCCTCTGGCTTTTATTTGTACAAAGGTAAGGACAAGGACGAAATCGATGTCCCTTTGTTCGAGCATCGATTTTACATCGATGAGTTCTACAACTCTCTGATTAAGTGGACTCAGGACCTTCTTGCAAATATCTCCGGGTTCGTTGATCGCTGGATCATTGACGGCGGCATGGTACGCGGTCTCAGCGGTATTACTTGGGGCTTTGGCTTTGCTCTCCGCTTCCTTCAAATCGGCAACCTGCAGGCGTACGCGTTTCTGTTCGGCGCCGGGGTAGTGTTACTCCTTTACTACATCTTGTTCGGCACAAAATGAATTTATTGGTTCAGCTTACCTATCTTTCGCAGATCATCGGAGCGTTGCTCATTCTCGGCGGGATGCCGGCGCGAAGAACTGCCATCATCGCCACTTTGATTGCTTTTGTGTCGGCTTTGATCGTGTTTGCCGGGTACGACCGGACCACGGCGGGATACCAATTTCTGGCCGCGCTTCCTCTCGTACCCGATTGGGACCTCAAATTTTCCATCGGCGTCGACGGGCTGAGTTCGACGCTGTTGTTGCTGACATCCATTGTGGGTTTAGCCGCTATCTTGGTTTCTCCAACAGTCGAAGAGGGCGAAAACAGATATTATGCCTGCATTTTGCTCATCGCGGCCGGCGCTGCAGGGGCTTTCGCATCTCTTGATCTTTTCTTCTTCTACGCATTCCATGAATTGGCGCTGATACCAACCTTTCTCATGATTGGGATCTGGGGGACCGGTAACCGCCAGAGCGCGGCGTGGAAAATCACGATCTACCTCTCGATCGGCAGTATCATTCTGCTTGTCGGCCTGATCGGGCTTTACCTGCTCCCTCCAGCTCCTCAGCGCACGTTTGATATCGTGAAGCTTCAGCAACTGGCATCCAGCGGCGTATTCTCCGGGAGCGGCTCGAAATCAATCTATCTTTTGCTACTGCTGGGATTTGGAATTCTGGTGTCACTTTTTCCTTTTCACACCTGGGCGCCGCAAGCGTATGCCTCGGCACCCGTGCCCGTTGCGATGCTGCACGCCGGAGTTCTGAAAAAGTTTGGCCTTTATGGTCTTCTTCGCGTTGCTCTTCCATTGATGCCGGAGGCGGCACACCATTGGGCGTGGCTGTTATTGATACTCGTCACCGGGAACATCCTCTATGTCGGCCTTGCGACAATCGCTCAAAAGCAGCTCGATCTCACGCTGGGATATTCGAGCGTAATGCACATGGGGTACGTATTTCTTGGAATCGCAACCTACAATATCATCGGCTTGAATGGGGCGGCGCTTCTCATGCTGGCTCACGGATTGTCGATCGCAGCGTTGTTCGCGATGTGTGGCGAGGTTCGGAAGCAAACCGGCACTCTCAACTATCTGGACCTCGGCGGGCTGGCGACTAACATGCCAACGCTAAGCTTCGTTTTCGGCCTTGCGACCTTTGCCTCGATCGGACTTCCAGGCTTTGCTAATTTTGCATCGGAGCTGCTTGTCTTCTTTGGCGCATTCAAAACTCCGACGCCCGGATCCGCTTTTAATGAATTTCAGATCGTCGGTACGATCGCCCTTTGGGGCGTTGTCATCTCGACCGTTTACATGCTTCGAGCCTATCGAGCGATCTTCATGGGAGAACCCCAGGCGCGATGGCAAGGCGTGAGAGATATACCGGCCAAGGTCAGGTGGGCCGTTGTTTTTCTGGTCGCCGCTCTTCTCGTTGTCGGTTTAGCTCCCCGCATCGTGTTGGACGCCGTTGAACCGGGAATTCGACTTTTCGTGAAATGACAATCCCTCCGTTTTGCTTCGAACTCTTCGTCCTTGCTCTAGGGATCTTACTCCTGTTGCTGGAAACATTTTCCGAGAAACAGGATCGGAAAATGTTCGCCTTCATCGGCATTGTCGGTCTCGCGGTCGTTTTTCTGCTCCTTCAAACGAGTACTCCAGGACCAAGCGGAATGGTTTCTTACGTTGTCGATTCCGCAGCGATTTTTTTTAAAAAGATCTCTGTGCTGACGACGATCGTCGTGCTGATCATGTCGATCGACTATGCGAATGCAATCAAGCGCTTTTTGCCCGGCTCTTCTCCGCAATCCGGTTTGGGTGAATTTTTCGCACTCCCGGTGCTGACATGTGCGGGCATGATGTGGATGTCCTCGGCAATCGATTTTATCCTGATATTTGTCTCCTTGGAATTGGTCACAATATCATTCTACATCCTCGTCGCCTACATGCGGCGGAATGCCAATTCGCTTGAGGCGGGAGTCAAGTACCTGATCCTCAGCGGGCTCTCCACGGGGTTTACGATCTACGGCATCACATGGATCTACGGGGTTACGCATCAGACCAATCTCGCTCGAATTGAGCAGGTGCTTCCGGGCATACCCCTGGAGAACCAGCCCGGACTGCTCTTTGGAGCATTGCTTGTGCTTGTCGGCCTGGGATTCAAGATCGCTGCAGCGCCGTTTCAGTTCTGGGTTCCAGACGTCTATCAGGGGGCGCCAACACCGATCACAGCCTTTCTTTCCGTGGGCTCAAAGTCAGTTGGCTTCATCGTTTTGCTTCGGGTTGTTCAGGCTTTTCAAAGTCTGCCGGCTGTCGGAAACAGGTTGATCACCGCGATTATTCTGCTGGCAGCCGCCACGCTGCTTTACGGCAATCTTGCTGCGCTGCCCCAAACAAATTTTAAGCGACTCCTGGCTTATTCGAGCATCGGGCATGCCGGATATATACTAATAGCGGTGGCAGGCATCGGCTCCCGCGATTCGGGGCGAGCGGTGGTGGTTTATCTTGCCGCCTACCTGTTGATGACTTTGCTCTCGTTCCTCGTGCTGGTCATCGTCACCGCTCGCGGCGAAGGGGATGATATCGTCAATTTCAACGGACTGGCTAAACGTTCACCGTTTCTGGCATTTGGTTTGTTGGTCGCAATGATGTCGCTTGCCGGCGTTCCGTTAACCGCAGGATTTCTAGGCAAATTCCTGGTTTTCAAGGTCGCATTTGAAACACGGCAGTTCTTCCTGATCGCACTCGGGATTGTTACGGTGGGATGCGGCTTTTACTTTTATCTGAAGGTTGTAAGAGCGATGTATTGGCAGCCTGCGTCGGCAAGCGTTACCTCGATACCCGTGAGCAAACTTTCGCTGGCCACCATCGCGATCATGGTGATCCTGATCTTCGTTCTTGGCGTTTTTCCGCAGATAGCCCTTGGTCTGCTCCCCTAAGCCCGAAAATCTCACGAGCCAAAGCGCTCGTGAGATTTTCGCGCTATAGAGCCGCCCGGTAGGCGGCTCCGGAGGAAAATTGGATTTAAGCAGACTGGAACAGCGTGTTTGGCTATTGCTGCGACTTCGAGAATGGCATGCCACGGACATTGAGACGTTAGCGCAAGCAGTCGTGAGGAGACATTTTGGCGCAAAGATGTATTCCCGCCCGCCCGCTACATGGTCCGCCAAACCGTCAAAGAGCTAATCGACGCGGGACGCAGGCTAACAAACAAAACCTCGCTCACAAAACTTGGAAAGACCGCCTCACGCCGGTTCGCCTCTCTTGAATCCATTTCCATTGCGAGCCGCTTCCTGAGCGGCTCCCCTAGCCTGAAAATCTCGCGAGCGCTTTGGCTCGCGAGATTTTCGGGCTTTCTCGTTGAAAATCCACCGGGAAGCATTCACCTTTCACCTCCCTATGTTGGAATCGATACGGAAGCGTCAGCGGACGTTGCTGACGATTATTACAATCGTTGTTATCGTTGCCTTTGCATGGTTCTACAACCCCTCGACCATGCGGCGCGCGGCGGGTCCCGGAGGAGCCGTTGGAAAGCTGAATGGCCACGCGGTGACAATTGGCGATATTCAGAAAATTGAGAGAACCATCCCGATGATCCATGCAATTGGGTTAGATGATTTCTTGACGGGCATGGTCACCGACGGCCGGAGCCGAGATGATCAGTTTTTAAGCTTTGCCTGGAATTTGCTGCTGCTTCGAGATGAGGCGAAGCGCCTCGAGATTGAACCGGCTGCGGAGCAGATTCGAGATTCGGAAAAGGCTCTTCCGGTTTTTCAGACGAACAACGCGTTCGATCCCGCTAAATATCAGCAATTCGTTGACACGATGCTCAAGCCAAACGGATTAACTCCGGCAGATCTGGACGATGTTGTCCGGGATTATGGGCGCTTTACAGGCGTCACTCAGTTGTTGAAAGGAAGCTCGCAATTGCCGGAGGCGATGTTCAGGCACCAGTACGAGGTTCTCAACCAGCAGCTCTCTCTGGCCGTGATCAGGTTCAAAAAAGCGGATTTTGAGTCATCAATCAAAGTCTCGGACGAGGACGTGAAGAAATATTATGATCAGCACAAGGAAACAATCCTTTCACCCGAGAAGCGCAAAGTTCAGATGGTGTCATTTCTTTTGAATGACGACCAGAAAAAGCTTCCGGAAGACCAAAAGCCGGCTGCCAAAAAACCATTGGCGGAGCAGGCAGACGCATTCGCTCAGGCCGCGCTTCAGAACCCTGCGGCTTTCGATCAATTGGCTCGGGAAAAGGGGGTTGCCATTCAGGAGACTCAACCGTTCACGCTCGAGCAACCGGACAAACTGTTCGCACAGGAGCCCGGGCTGGCTCGCCAGGCTTTCAACCTCACGACTGAAAATCCGGTCGGTGACGCGGTCGAAGGAAATGACGGTTTCTATATCATTAAATTGACAAATGTGGAACCTAGCCGGCCGCTTACTCTGGAAGAGGCGAAAGATCGCGTTCAGGCAGAGCTGAAAGACGAGAAAGTACGAACCGCAATACAGGCGAAAGCCAAAGAAGTGCGAGAAAGGATCGACGCGGAAATGCAGAATGGGAAGGATTTTGTCCAAGCTGCGGAAGCCGCAGGCTACCCGCCCGAAACACCGGCTCCATTTGCTCTGGTTGACCCGGGCAATAACCTCGAACTGGCCCGGACGATGGTAATTGCTAACGTCGAACTGGATGATAACCAGACCTCAAAACTTCTGGACGACCACGATGGCGGCTTGATCATTCACATGATTAAAACGGAGCCGATCGATGAGGCAAAATACGAAGAATACAAAAAGACGGAATACGCTCAGCAGAATAGCCGATATGCGTCGATCGTCGTTCGCGAATGGTTGATAGCCGAATTGCAGAAGGCGGGCCGGCCACCTTTCTTTAATCGGGGTGCGACCGGCTAGCGAGCCTGCGCCTCATCAAGGTCGCGCGGGGAGGGGTGCCCGTTGGGCAATGCGGCCTCTCTCTGTTAGATTTGCAGCACTGAAAGGAAAACTTGGAAGATATCCCTCCAGAAATAGAAGAACTTTTCGATGATGCGAATGGAGATCTCGCGATCGGCGAACTGCCGGATGCGATCGCCAAGTACAGACAGTGCGTCGAAAAAGCTCCGAAGTTCTTCGATGGATGGCATGCACTTGCGATGGCCCTCATGAAAAATGGAAATTATCCTGAGGCAATCGAAGCCGGGAAACGCGCGGTGGAGCTTCGCCCAAATGACCAATTGGCATGGTCTAGTCTGTCGCTTTTTTACGTCAGGAATAACCAGATCAAAGAAGCCGAATCCGCTGGAACCAAGGCCCGAATTTTATCCTGGGGTGGCAAGATTGCGCGCGAAAATCCTTGAAAAGCAAAACCTGTTGTAGATGAGTCAAGCTTTTCCCTTATCCACGCGTTTTTCATTAGGTGGTTTTGCTTTTCAAGGATTCTATAGCGAGGCCGGCTTGCCCGACCGACACCGCACCCAACGCGACCTTAAATACCTTTACATCTCGCTGCTCTAAGGAGCGGCCTCGCTTGTGAAATACTTCATCACAACCGCTATTGATTACACGAACGCCAATCCTCATATCGGGCATGCGTACGAGAAGATTCTCGCCGACGTCATTGCCAGGTATCATCGGACTTTCGACGGGCCGACTTTCTTTTTAACCGGTGTCGATCAGCACGGGCAAAAAGTTCAGCAGGCCGCGCAGAAGAACGGTGTTCAGCCGATGGAATTTGCGCAAAAGATCACCGCTAAATTCCTTGCGCTATGGAAAAAGCTCGGAATTCAAAACGACGGTTGGGCAGAAACGACCGATCCCAGACATAAAAGCGCGGTAAGGAGGGTGCTCCAGTCGCTTTACGAAAATGGGGACCTGTTCAAGGCCAAGTACTCCGGATACTACAGTGTTCGACAGGAGCAATTTCTCACCGACAAAGAACGAAATGATGTGGGTGAATTCGGGCCGGAATGGGGTGAGGTGATTTTTCTCGAAGAAGAGAATTGGTATTTCCTCCTCGAAAAACACAAGCCCTGGCTCAAGAGCTACGTTGAATCACACCCCGATTTCGTGATTCCGGCTTTTCGAAGAACTGAACTCGCCAATGCAATTGAGCGCATTTCCGGAGATCTTTGTGTTTCGCGGCCCAAGGAACGCCTTTCATGGGGCATTGAATTTCCATTTGACCCTGATTACGTCACCTATGTTTGGTTTGATGCGCTGCTGAACTACGTCACGTTCGCAGGTTATCTTTCAGACGGGGATGCAACATTGCCGGATTTCAAGGAATTGTGGCCTTGCAAGGCTCACATTATCGGGAAGGACATCCTGGTTCCTGCGCACGGAATTTATTGGCCGATCATGCTGCACGCGATGGGCTTCTCAGATCTGGAACTGCCTCGTTTGCTGGTCCATGGATGGTGGAACGTGGCCGGCGCCAAAATGAGCAAAAGTCTGGGCAACGTTATCGATCCGGATCTTTTGGCTGAAAAATATGGGGCAGACGCTCTGCGTTATTATTTAATGCGCGATAACGTCGTCGGTCAGGACTCGGACTTCAGCGAGGAACGTCTCCTGGTTCGGTACAACTCGGATCTCGCGAACGGACTGGGAAATCTGGTCAACCGCATAATCAACATGAGCCAGCGATATCGCACCGGCATATTGACGCCCGCTTCAGTTGGAGACGCTGATCTTGAAGCTCTGCGGCAACTCGCCGGCTCCGCTATCAATCGCTATCGTGAGGCGTTCGAGCGTTTTGAAGTTCAGAACGCAATTGAAGCTGTCTGGGAACTGGTAACAAGGGCGAATACGTTGGTCGAGCAAAAGGCTCCCTGGAAACTTGCGAAACAGCCTGAACACGCGGAATTGCTCGATGCGGTTCTTTACGCACTCGCGGAAACGGGAAGGTTGATCTCGCTGATGATGAGTCC
>DATMQC010000272.1:0-7382 GCA_035567275.1 Chthoniobacterales bacterium
CTTGTTCTCCTTAAAACAGGCGCATGCCGTGGCTTGCCGATCTTCTTTGAAGTAACCACCAACTGGAGAGCCGGGTGCCAGAAATTCGCCTGCCCGGTTCGGAGGGAGGGGCGACCTGAGTCGTCGTCCCTACCCCTATCAATGGGGGCCAGACCTTGGGCCAGACCTTATACCTTATGTTGACGCAGATGGGCGGCCGCCGGACCGAAACTACGAGCTCATGCTCCCTATGGCAAGGCAGGACAAAAGGTTGGAAACAACCGAGATTTGTAAAACGATTGAATTCTCGTTTCTCCAATGAGAAATGAAAATATAAAGACCTTTTATTTAAATCGATTGACAAATTTTTTGTAAAGGGTAAAACCAAATCCTGGGTTCCAACCGTGCATCCCCCATGAACTATCGCGCTTCGAATCTTTTAAACCTGCCTGAAGTGACCTGCTGGGCCCCGGCTGTTCCGGAAGGTTCGTCGCGCATTCGCATCATATGTTACCGATAGGCTGTCAGACCTACACCTGGGAGATGCTCGGGAAAAAATGGACCGGGAAAGTCGATGACATGCTGTCGGCCATCACTGAATCCGGCTACGAAGGTGTCGAGATCACCAACACGATGATCGGGGAGTACGCTGGGGGTCCGGACGAGTTCAAGGAGGGGCTGATAGTTCGCGGTTTGAGACTGGCAGCCTTCGCCTATGCGAGCCCCCTCGGGTTTACCGAACCCGCCAATCGCGATCGAGAATTACAAGGGGCGGAAGAGGCTCTTCGTTTCCTGGCAAGATTTCCTGGAACACCCCTAATGCTTGGCGGTCCCTCCACACCAGTGCGCGAGCGTGTCGCCGAAAAGATCGGTCACGCTGCGGAGTTTTACAACGAGGTGGGACGCCGTGCGAAGAGCGCCGGCGTCGAGGTGGCGTTTCACCCCCATTCCCATCACGGCTCAATTCTGGAAAGCCGGGAGGAATATGAGCAAATCATGGAGTTGACAGATCCAACGTTGGTTCAGTGGAACCCGGATACCGGACACATCGTGCGTGGCGGCCAGAACCTGCTTGAAACGCTGCGACACTTTCGCTCCCGCATCCGGCACCTGCATCTGAAGGATGTGGACGCTGATCATCGCTGGCAACCGTTAGGTCAAGGTGTTTGTGGGATATCCGCCGTACTCAAGTTCCTTGAGCAGGAGACGGAGTTCTCAGGATGGATTGTGGCGGAGGAAGAATCGGATTCAGCCGTGGACGATCCTCATCGCGCGATCGCTCGAAACCGCGAATACCTGAAAAGCATCGGATACTAGTGCACGCACTAATATGAATTCGAAGTTGCTCACGATAGAGGGCGTGACCAAGACGTTCCCCGGCGTGCGCGCATTGGAAGATGTTAGTTTTGACTTGGGGCGCGGCGAAATTCACGCGGTTCTGGGGCAAAACGGCGCTGGAAAGTCGACTCTCATGCACATCCTCGCGGGAATCGTGCGCCCGGAAAAGGGTCGCATTCTGATGGAAGGGAAAGAGGTTCAGATTCACAGCCCCGCTCGCGCCCAGGAATTGGGCATAAGCATCGTGCATCAGGAACTGAGCGTGTTTCCGAGCAGGAACGTCGCGGAGAATATCCTTGTAGGCCGGTTGCCGAGCACACGACTTGGTTTTGTTGAGCAAAAGGTTCTGTATTCGCGTGCCCGGGGATTCCTGGCTGCGCTAGAAACGCCGGTGCATCCCGAAACGCTGGTACGAGACCTGAGCTTTTCATACCGACAGCTTGTAGAAATCGCCAAAGCCTTGTCATACGGCGGAAAGGTCTTGATTCTGGACGAGCCCACATCCGCTCTCAACGAACATGAAACGGGAATTCTGCTCAGGCAATTGAAGCGGTTGAAGGATAACGGGGTTGGGATCATCTACGTCACGCATCGCCTGCGGGAGATCTTTGCGGTCTCCGATCGCATCACCGTGTTGAGGGACGGTCGGGTCGTCGGAACGCATCAAACCGCCGGCGTCGACCCGGATACCGTCATCAGGATGATGGTCCGTCGCTCCATTGCCGCTGAAACTGGACCAAAGGTTCGCGCGAAAGGGAAGATTCTGCTGCGGGTACGGGACCTGAAAGTGCCTCCTCGTGTGTACCGCGTAAATCTCCAGCTTCACGAGGGAGAAATTGTCGGTCTGGCCGGACTGGCTGGAGCCGGTCAAGTGGAGGTGGGCAGGGCGATCGCCGGGCTTCAGCCATACCGCGCAGCTGAGATCACATTGAAAGATCATGCTTTTCGCGTCCGGACGCCTTGGGATGCGATGCGTCGCGGAGTGGTCTACCTACCTGCTGACCGGCGTAGCGAGGGGCTTTTTCTACGCTTAAGCGTGCAGCAAAATATCGTGGCTTCATCGCTTAATAAGTTGCGGCGAGGGCCATGGATCAAAGACTCTGAAGCTAGGTACGCGGCTCGCCAGTATGTTGAATCCTTAGGTATTCGAACCCCTTCATTGGATCAGCCCGTCCTCAAACTCAGCGGCGGCAACCAGCAGAAAGTGGTCCTTGCTCGCGGATTGACGGTGGATGCGCAGATTTTTATCGCCGATGAGCCCACCCGCGGTATCGACGTGGGAGCTAAGGAGGAGGTCTACGAGTTACTCCGGCGCCTGGCGGACAGCGGCAAGGCCATCTTGCTCATCTCTACGGAGCTCCCGGAGATCCTGGCAATAAGCAACCGCATCATTGTTATGCGCGACGGACAAGTCGCGGGTGAGGTTAGTGGAACGGCGGCAACAGAAGAACGAATCATGGGGATGGCCTCAGGGCAGACTGTTCCTGCGGGTTGACGGAGTCCGGTAATATGGAGACAAAAAGTATACTGCTTTCCGGGCAGCGCTCCCAGCCGAGTGGCCACAAAGGTTGGGTCTCTATTTTGCGCCGGCTACTGGAAGCGCGGGAGATGACCCTCCTGCTGATTGTTCTAGGATGCGTAGTCCTTTTTGGGTTCACGGTACCTAACTTTGCCAGCCTCGCCAATGTGCTGTCGATCGCCGATACCCTGGTGTTCGATGTGATGATCACAACCGGAATGACGATGGCTTTGGTTTCCGGTGGTTTCGATTTGTCGGTCGGGTCGGTTTTCGCTTCCACCGGCGTGGTGGTCGCGGTCGCAATGGTGGCCGGTCTGCCGGTCTGGCTTTCGGTGTTAGTCGCGCTGCTTTCAGCTGCTGCGTGGGGATTGCTTAACGGCTTAACTATTACCAAGATCGGTGTCAATCCTCTGCTAACTACGCTCGCGACGATGGGCATGGCCCGCGGCTTTGTCTATATTATCACGGAGGGCCGCGTAGTCACCGGGTTCCCAGACATCTTCACTGACCCCGGGCAAGCGGCAGTCGGTGGCGTCTCGGTGTTGGTGATGATCGCCGTGCTGGTTGTCGTCACCGCCGATGTTCTGCTGCGCAAGTCCGCAGTGCTCCGCCAGCTATACTATATAGGCAGCAACGAACGCGCGGCTCGAGTCAGCGGTATTAATGTTGAGCGGGTCCGAATCGGCGTCTACGTCATGACCGCTCTCCTGGCCGGCTTGGCCGGGATTCTTTCGACGTCCAAATTTTCGGCGGCGATTCCTCTAATGGGTACCGGCGCCGAACTCAAAGCTATTGCCGCAGCGGTAATCGGCGGTGCCAGCCTGTACGGTGGCGAGGGCACCGTATTTGGGGCGACGCTTGGGCTTATCTTCCTCTCTCTTATCCAATCAGTTCTCGCGATATGTGATGATCACCTTTCTTTCGGGCATCGAATTCTGGGTGCCGGCGCGCAAAGGTATGGAACACGCTGCCAAGCAGCTAGGGGTTCAGGCTTCGTATCAGGGAACTGAAAAGTATGATGCCATCGATGAGGCGCGCGTCCTGGACCAAGTCATCGCTGGCAAACCCACCGGCATCCTCGTCACCGCACAGAATCCGGAGGCGCTCCGATCGACCATCAATAAGGCAATCGATGCTGGAATTTCGGTCGTGATGTTTGATTCCGATTCGCCGAAGAGCCGGCGACCGGTATTTCTAGCAGGCGACAACTACCGCATCGGCCAGAAGGCCGGTGACGCGATGGCGCATCTGCTCGACAATAAAAAGGGCGCCAAGCTCGCGGTTGTCACTACGATTGGTCAACTGAATATGACCCAGCGCTCGTCTGGCTTTCAGGACCAGGTCGAAAAACTCGGTATGAAAGTCGTGCGGACTGTAGAGGAGGGTGGCAGCTATGACGCCACTTATGCGCGCATAAAGGAAGTGCTGCAGGCAGTTCCCGATCTGGATGGAATATTCGATTGCGGGAGTATGGCTCCGGGCGCTGCGAAGGCGGTTAAGGAAGCTGGGAAAACAGGAACGATCAAGATTGTCGGCATGGACCTCGACAATGCGTTAGCCGATCTGATCGATAAGGGTGAGGTGCAGACCACGATGGTCCAGGGGGCGTGGCATATGGGATATTGGGGCCTATGGATGAGCTATGCAGTAGCTCATGGGCTGGTGGACGCCGGGATTCCAAATTGGAAGGAAGTGGGTATTTCACCGCTGCCGGCCTATGTAGATACCGGCTCTTACGAGGTAACGAAGGAGAACCTCAAGTCTTTTCGTGATCTCAGCAAGCCTTAAGGACGGCAAGTGCTCCAGGTGCGCGCGGTTATCGCTCTACGCCTCAGAGAGCCGGAGAAAGATTAGATGACTTCGAAATCTGAATTGGGTGTTGCGCTGATTGGCACCGGGTTTATGGGGCGTTTGCACAGCATTGCCTATTCGATCCTGCCGTCGTTCTTCCCTGAATTGCCAGGGGTACGACGGCGCGTGGTTGCAGATGTCACAGAAAGTTTGGCCCAGCGTGGGGCCAAGCAGTTCGGTTATGACGAATGGGCGGTCGGCTGGGAGAAAGTTATCGCGCGGTCGGACGTCGACATTGTCGACATTGCCACACCCAACGATTTTCACCGGCCGATCGCTGAGGCGGCGCTCCAAAATGGCAAGCACGTACTGTGTGAAAAGCCGCTTGCCTTGAGCGCACTCGACGCGCAGCACATGAGCGAATGCGCCCGGAACAGCGGCCGCGTGCACATGGTTGCTTTCAACTACCGCAAATGCCCTGCGGTATTGGAGGCGAAGCGGTTGATCGACGAAGGGGCGCTTGGAAAGATCTTCCATTTTCGCGCACTCTATCTCCAGGACTGGGCTGTGTCGCCGGAAACGCCTTTTTCCTGGCGTTTCCGCGCCGACCAATCCGGATCCGGCGCTCTTGGTGATATCGGGTCTCACGCCCTGGATTTCGCCTTATATCTCGTTGGGCAGATCTCAAGTGTCGCGGGCTTTACCCAGACGTTCATTGGCTCCAGACCAAAACCCGGATCGAGCGATATGGAATCAGTCGATGTTGATGACTGTGCTTTGGCCTTGGTTCGGTTTGAGAACGGCGCAGTAGGCACATTGGAGGCCAGTCGCTTCAGCTACGGCCGCAAGAATTTCCTCACCTTTGAGATCAGCGGGAGCAAAGGAGCATTAGCTTTTAATTGGGAGCGCAGCAACGAGCTGTGCTTCTATTCGGCACAGGACCGGGAACAGCTGCAAGGATTCAGAACGATTATCACCGGTCCGCCGCATCCTTTTGGTGAGGTCTTATGGCCTATCCCGGGGTTGGGTACGGCATTTATCGAAACGCAGGTGATTCAGATGGAGAGCTTCATACGTGCGATCTCCGAAGGCCGGCCCGTCGATACGGACTTTGAACACGGATGGCGCGTGCAAGAGGTGATGGAGGCAATCCTCACTTCCACGCGGCTCGGCCAATGGACGCCGGTCAAATCAGCGTCCGCAGCACTGAACGAGAAAGGAAAAGAATAGATGCAGGCAAAAATTTCCGTGGGTAGTTCGGCTTTCGCAATCGGGGCCTACGAACGGAATCCGATCCCATTCGAAACGGTTGTTCGCAGGTTGTCCGAGTTGGGGTTTGACGGCGTCGAGCTCTTCGGTGCGAGGCCGTACGGCCACCCGGACGATTTCCCCAAGAAGGCCGATCGCCGGAGGCTTGTTGATCTGCTGAACAGTCTAGGCTTGGCGCCATCTTGCTATGGTGCGGATTTATGGGGATGCCCACTGGGAGCCGGCGAGGCTCAGGCGCGGCAGTACGAGGACGTTTTCAAGCTCAATATCGAGTTCTGTAGCGACGTTGGGTGCGACAGCATTCGAGTCGACACCGTGAGCGAACCGCCGCTTCCGGCGGGCGTTTCCTACGATGACGCATGGCGGCGCGTAGTGACGACTTGGCAGAAATGTAGCCATTGGGCCGCAGACGCCGGGATAACGCTTTTTTGGGAATTCGAGCCCGGGTTCATGTTCAACAAGCCCACCGAGATCATTCGACTTGTTGACGAAGTTCGGGCCCCGAATTTCAAGCTGATGTTCGACACCTGTCACGCCCAGATGGCCTGTGTGCGCGGCGCGCGTCAGGCTGATCCCCCTGAGACTGTACCGACGGTGGAGAGTCTTGTCCGTAAAATGGGGAGCCGCATCGGCACCGTCCACTTGATCGACTCTGACAACTCATTGCACGATCACAAAACGAGCACACATGCCCCGTTCGGTGAGGGGGTGCTTGATTTTGACGCGATTCTGACTGCCCTTGAGGAGGAAGGCTATCAGGGCCCATGGTGGACGATCGACCTCTGCTTCTGGCCAACCGCATGGGATCTGCTTGCCGAGTCGAAGCAATTCGTTACCGACCTGCTCATACGCCATCAATGGCGGTGAACAGCCATGCAAAGGATCCGGCGGTTAGTCAGCTTGAGTAACCAAAAAATAATATATATATGAAGCTCGGAATATTCTCGGTTCTGTATAACGACAAACCTCTGGAAGAGGTGGCAAAGTATGTTTCGTCTTTGGGCTACGAGATGGTGGAATTGGCCGCCTGGAAATCCAGTGCTCACCTCGACATCGATCGAGTTATCGAGGACAAGCGATATGTAAAGGCTCTGACCGAGACGCTGGCGGATAATAACCTGCAGATCTCTGCGATCTCCAATCATCTGGAGGGCCAGCTGATCCTTGGAGCTCTGGATGAGACTACCGATGAATGGTCTCCTTCGCCGGGTTCGGATGAGAAAATAAAGTACGGTATGGAACGGCTCAAACGGACGGCGCAGGCGGCCAATGAACTCGGCGTGCGTGTCGTGGCCGGATTCAGCGGGTCCAATGTGTGGGAGAAATGGTATTCGTGGCCGCCCGGAAATGAAAAGAAGTACGAGCAGGCTTGGGAGATTTTTGCGGAAAGATTCAATGACATCCTCAACACCTTCGCGACGTATGGGGTCCGCTTCGCCATGGAGGTGCACCCGACGGAGATCGCCTACAATATCGAGACCGCGGC
>DATMQC010000273.1:0-4169 GCA_035567275.1 Chthoniobacterales bacterium
AGTTATTCGTTTAAGCTTACTAATTCGATGCGATTTTCGCAAAAAAAACCAAAGTTTTTAAAAATCATCCTACCCCAGCGAGGCCGCGCCTCGGACGGGCGAGATCTAAGGATCTCAAGGTCGCGTTGAGAGCAGCGCCGATTGGGCGAAGCGGCCTCGCTAGAATCCTTGAAAAGCAAAACCATCTAATGACCAGCCTGCGGATACAGGATAATCTTGACTCATCTGCAATTCGATTTCGCTTTTCAAGGACACTAGCTTGTTGGCGAGCCGATTCCGACGGCGCTCCGCACCCTGGATATAGTCTGTTCAGCTACTTTGCGCGCACGCCCTGCTCCTGCGGCAAGGATCTCGTCGACGTGCTCAGGATTCGCCAGGAGTTCCTCCCGGCGGCTTCTCATGGGAGCGAACCTCTCCCAGATGATTTCGAATAGCCTTTTCTTAAAATCGCCGTAACCAAAACCGCCGGCTCTGAAATCTCCTTCCATAGCCGCGAGCTCTTCCGGCGTTGCGAAGAGCCGGTAAAGAGAAACGATCGTCGAATTTGCGGGATCCTTTGGTGCTTGAACCGGGGTTGAGTCTGTAACAATACTCATTATTCTTTTACGCAAGGCCCTTTCTTCCAGGAAGAGTTCAATTGTATTTCCATAGCTTTTGCTCATTTTCTGACCGTCAAGGCCGACGATCGTAGCGACCTCATCGCGGATGCTGGGCTCGGGCAATTTGAAGACAGGGCCGTAACGTTCGTTGAATTTGATTGCGATATCTCGTGTGATTTCGAGGTGCTGCTTCTGATCTTTACCGACCGGAACGATGTCGCTCTCATACAACAAGATGTCTGCGGCCATAAGCGTCGGGTAAGCGAAAAGCGCATGACTCGAGGAGATGCCGCGGGCCAGTTTGTCTTTGTAGGAATGGCTCCGCTCAAGGAGCCCCATTGAGGTCACATTGCTGAGAATCCATGCCAATTCAGTGACGATAGGGACATCAGATTGTCGAAAGAAGCAGGCTTTCTGAGGATCGAGACCGCAGGCCAGCGAATCGATCGCAACTCCGCGGATGTGCTCCCTTAGCATTCCGGGATCATGAACCGTGGTGAGCGCGTGGTAGTCGGCAATGAAATAAAATGCCTCGCCCTTGTCCTGCATCTCGATGGCAGGGCGCAAGGCTCCGAAATAGTTGCCGATATGTAATACACCGGTTGGCTGGAAACCGGTCAAATAACGAACCATTCCAAGATGTAGCACGAATGCGTAGACTCGGCAGTATACTCTTTACGCGGATAAAAATCGGCGCTGAGCAGGAGGGTCGCCTCCCCTCACATAAGCGCTAACTTGAGCACAAAGTAAGCGAAGCGTCCCCGCTTTGCACACCTCAAAGCCGTGCGAACCGAGACGGTTCGCCTACCTGGAGCGCGTTTGTTGGCTATCCGCTGACTCAAGTTAACGCTTATGGGTCACCTCCCCGAGGCGCTCGTCAGGGCGCTCTAAACGACCAGCGGGCGATTTGCCGCTGCTCTTCAGCAATTAACTTATCCCAAATTTGCCTGTGATTGGGTTCATAGCGGTTATCCTGGAGTTCAGCCATCTGGCGTCTGACTTCAATCAATTCGTCCAACTGCGACTGCATCCCAATGTACAATTCACGCAAAAATCGGGTCGCAGCGGCGTCACGTTCCCAAATCAGGCCAAAAGAGTCTACGAATTCAGTAGCGTAATGGAAATGGCCCCGTTCATTGTATTGCCAGAGATCTGGCGACGGTTCGGGCAGGTCCAAAAGGAGGGGAGCGATGTATAAATTTTGCAACATTCCACGTTTGTAGGTCACAATAGAATTTGCCTCCTCATCGAACTCGAACAGCGTGAATGCCCATCCAAAGAAAAATCCGGGATCTTCCAGGTCGTCCGTATACGATTGGCGATACCAGGTAAAGAACTCGTTAGCGGCCTCGAATTGGCTCATCAAGAGCTGTAAAAGGGGCACGATAAAGCGGACTCCTGAATGATCACGAGGATCGGCGAAAAGGAGTTCTTCTCCGATTGCAATCGCTTCGCTTAAGTCTCCCTTCTGCCAATCGGCCAGCAAGCGACCATGCTGCGCTTTCAGGTAGTAGCTTGGCTGGCCCTCCACATGTAAGGGAGCGGCTGCCTCCGCCGCTTTCGCAAAGCCTGCCGCTGCGTCATCGATGTTTCCTTCCTGCAAGTCGAGATCAGCCAACTCAACCAACGCTTCCGGGAGATTCCCGGAAAGTTCCAGAGCCTTTGTCAGGAGCGCGCGCCGTTTCTCGCGGGATCGCGTATGTTGAACGGCCTTAACAAGCCCCTGAGCAACAAACGCTTCGCCCTGCGTGGCCAGGAGATTTTCCGCTGATCCAGCGATCAGATTGCTAAGCTGGGACTCGATGCTTTCCTCTTCTCTTGACTCCTCTTCCGTCGGTTCAACATCTACGAGATTTATCTGACATTGATATTCACGAGACAAACCTTGCCAAACAATTTCATCCCACTCATCCATGTCCGGCACCAAAAGCTCGTCGGGAGATCCTCTCTCCTGAAAAATGCGATGAAGGAAAACTTCAACCCGCCGCTGATCGAGTTCTCGGACAAATTCGTGGCCGAGCAGTAAGTGCGTATCCCGGTGCACTACATAGAGGCAGGTCGGCAAGATGAACATCGATCCGAACTGGATCGGCACATCGAGATCGAACCAATCAAACATCCAGACCTCTCGAGTTGAGCGCAGCGGAAGGATCATCTCCGGTCAGTGTCGGTGTCAGAGGCGGAAATGCAAGGTGAGGAAAAAGGGGGCATCTCGGCCTCGATTGCACGTCGAAGCGCCTTTTACCACTTTACGTCAATTCGCTGTCTGCGCTTGAACTTGTCGGCATAGAAAAGCTCTCGAAACTGCCTGCCATGTTCATGAACGAGTCTGGTGACCTTAACGTCGACGCAACAGTACTCGGCTATTTCGATCATCCTCTTTTCCCGCCACCACTTGATCGCGTCGATGCCACCTCCGGATTTTCCGATGCCCAGAGTCGCCTGAGCAATGTTCTCCAGCCTTGGCTTGACACCTACCGCTTGTTCGACCTCAACCAGCAGATCGAGCGTTCGCAATTGGTGCGGAAGATCCAGGATCGTGTAGCCCATTAATACCTGGTAGTCGAAGTTCACGACATTGAAGCCCACGACAAGGTCGGCGCGAAGCAATTGGCAGATCAAGTCGTTCACACCCTTCTCTGAATAGATGCGGTATTCGTTGAGATGGGAACTATAGGTAACCCCAAGGGACATCCCCATGTCTCTTTTCTTATCCCAGCCCCCTACATCATTTGCCGTGCGTTGTGTCTCCAGATCGAAATAAACAATGTTCATTCGAAGGCGAAAGGCATGTTATTTTCGCGGACACTAATCAAATGCGCCCGCATCAAAGCGAAACAGATTATCAAGACTGGTAAGGTGGTATTCCTCAACCACGACCCCATCAGAGACATAAACGCGCATGCCATTGGCGCCGTCCGGGATCCATCGAGCCTGCTTCATATTCCTGGTTTTAGTGACTTGAAACAAGGGGAGACCGTCGACGCTCGTGGCCCATACGCCATCTGCATCGGCAGAAATTACCAATTGGAAATTTGGCTGACGGGTGTTCTCCATCGGGTTGTTTGCCGGCCTGATAAACACGGGAGGAGAGTCAGTTCTGCCATCCGCAGGAACCACTTTTCCATCTTTCAAATCGAAGAATCGAAAGGTGGTCAAAGCGCGATCAAGCCATTTTTCCCAGATAGATCTTTTTTGATCGGTGCTCTGAAAACGCACACCGACTATTCGCTGAGTATCGCCGGTCTCAGAAATGAGCAGCAACGCGTCTTGATCTCGCGAAGCTGCAATCCGACTTACAGTTTTCAATTCCGGAGGGAGTTCGATTTCTCGCAGATTCCGACCGTTGAGATCGATCTGCTTGAGCAGCGAAGCGGAGTCCGTCTTCACCAGCAGCCAAACCGTGTCACCTGTTCCTGCGCTTACATCCAGGAGTTCCCCGGATTCACCGGGATCGACCGGGGTGAATTCCTGGCCGTCGAGCTTGAAAACCCGGGACTCCTTTGTTGCGACTACAATTGATGAGCCAAGCACAGCGCAGCGAAACAGGTTGTCTGCTGGTGCCCGGAC
>DATMQC010000274.1:0-7431 GCA_035567275.1 Chthoniobacterales bacterium
CTTGTTCGAGAGCTTCGCGCCAGGCGAGCACGTGCTGAAAGACGCTATCAACAAGGGTGCCGTCCAGATCGAAGAGGAAGGACGGTGTTAACGCAGCCGAGGCGTCTCTAACGAAAGAGCTTTCCTTTTTTGGAAGTAGCTTGAGTTTTTGTTTCTCCCATATTGTCATGGCCTCGGTGGAGCGTAGTGTCCCCTCAGGAGAGATCAACGCATTTTCAGCCGCCGCGATCGGCATTCGCTTCTTCTTCGCGCGGGATTCAGACTGGCTGCGGGAGCTTGAATCCGAGAGACCCTTCGTTACCTTTGCTACCTTCCGTTGAACCCTTACGAAGCTTCTGTTATTTCAGCCACTTTTGCCGAAACAGATCTGGCATCTCGCCGATCCGAGGCGCAGCCTCGCTAGATATGATTGCGATCCAGAAACTCGCAAAACGATTTGGAAATGTAGTCGCTCTCGATCATGTCGATCTGGACATCCGGAGAGGCGAGTTATTTTTCCTCCTCGGTCCGAGCGGTTGCGGCAAAACCACGCTTTTACGGCATATCGCCGGATTTTATCGACCAGACGAGGGAAGGATATTGATCGCTGGTGAAGATGTCACCTTTACGCCCCCCTTCAAACGCAACACGGGGATGGTATTTCAAAACTATGCTCTCTGGCCGCATCTAACGGTCGAGAAAAATGTTGCATTTGGTTTGGAAGAGAGGCGACTTCCGAAAAGCGAAATCCGAATCAGCGTTCGCGAGGCTCTTCAGAGCGTCCATTTGGAGCATGCATCAGAGAGAAAGATCAGCGAATTGTCTGGAGGCCAGCAGCAGCGAGTTGCACTCGCTCGTGCGATGGTCATACGTCCGGCCTGCCTGCTTCTGGATGAACCTCTATCCAATCTTGACGCGAAGCTGCGATTGGAAATGCGAGCGGAGATCCGGCGAATCTGCCGCGAACATGGGTTAACGGCCGTGTACGTGACCCATGATCAACAGGAAGCGCTTTCAATAGCCGACCGGATAGCGATTATGGACGGCGGCAAAATACTCCAAACCGGAACGCCTGCCGAAATTTATCGGAAGCCTCACAATCGGATAGTAGCTGAGTTTATCGGCGAAGTAAACATTCTGAACGGCAGGATCACAGGAAGAGATACATTTGTAGATCTCGACGTTGATGGTGTTCGCATTCATGCCGCCGGAAACTCGGAATTTGATGGAAAAATCGGTTCGGCCGTTACGATCTGTCTACGTCCAGAGGCGATTCAAATCGCGGATGAACAATCTCCAGAAGGTTTCTGGCGCGCAAAACTGACAGAAACTATCTACCTGGGCCCTATTGCTCAGCATCGTTTTGCGTGGGGAAAGAACATTCTGAAGGTTTCGGAAGCAAATCCCCGGCCCGCTCAATTCCATGTTGGCAACAACTATTTTCTAAGTGTGTGCCCGGACGATGTCATCCTTCTCCCCGAGAAGCCTTGAAAAGCAAAGCCGGATCGCTACCCCTGCATCTCGATGGTTTGAGGCGCGGCCTCGCTAAAGATCTATGAACAGGCTTGTTCCGATCCTCATTTCGCTCGCCCTTGTTATCGCCGTGCCACTGCTTCTGCGCGAGTCCCACTCGCCTCCAAGTCCGGGTGCTGACGAGTTGGTGATTATTTCGCCGCACAACGAAACTATACGATACGAGTTCAGCCGGGCGTTCGAAGAGACTTACCGAAAAAGAACCGGACGAAATGTTCACATTGATTGGCGTTTGCCAGGGGGCACCACGGAGATTGTCCGCTATTTGAATTCCGAATTCGAAGCCGGGTTTCGCAGCTATTGGACCCGAAAGCTGAGGTTACCCTGGACCAAGGCCGCATTGGAAGGATACTCCGACTCGCGGCTGCGCGGAAGCTCTGACAAATCTTCACCCGCCGAATACGCTCGCTATGCATTTCTCAATTCAGAAGTCGGTTGCGGGATTGATCTGTTCTTTGGAGGTGGAACTTTTGATTTCATTAACCTCGCCAATCGCGGATTTCTTGTAGACAGCGGCGTTCTTGATCGTAATCCGACATTGTTTTCGACCGGAAGCGATATCGGAATACCTCAAGCCCTTGGAGGCGAGCCTTGCTGGGATCTTCATGGGCGTTGGGTTGGCGCATGTCTTGCCGGGTTCGGGATTTGTTACAATAGCGATGTTCTTGCGCGTTTGAATATATCGTCTCCGCCGATTCAATGGGCAGACCTCGCGGACCGCCGATTCTTCAGGGCCGTCGCGTTAGCTGATCCAACCAAGAGCGGGTCCGTAGCGAAGGCCTACGAATTGATGATTCAGCAACAGATGAATCAGCGGCTTTCTGAGATCGGGAAGTCAACGAGCGGTCAGCAGGGAGAAAACGAAAATCAGGCAGTCAAAGAAGGCTGGGAGAGAGGCCTTCAGCTCCTCATTCGACTCGCCGCAAATTCACGGTATTTCAGTGATGCTGCCCCAAAAGTGCCCGCGGACGTTGCATACGGAGAAGCTGCCGCCGGTATGTGTATCGATTTTTACGGGCGATCCGAGAGCGAAGCCGTCGCCGATGACTTGGGACGAACGCGCTTGCAATATAATAACGTGCGGGGAGGAACTTCCGTTGGCGCCGATTCCATCGCACTCCTCCGTGGGGCTCCCCATCCTGAAACAGCAAAGGCGTTTATCGACTTTGTCATGAGCTGCGAAGGTCAGAAGCTATGGGACTTCAGGCCGGGGACGCCCGGTGGTCCTATTCGCTATTCTTTGCGGCGATTGCCTATTCGCAGAGAGTTTTATCGCGAGCCGTTTCGATCATTCATGGCCGATCGCGAAGCGGACCCGTATCGGGATGCGCTGGCTTTCCACTATAACGAGGCCTGGACAGCACCTTTATTTTCGACGTTGCGATTCCTGGTGCGAGTCATGTGCATCGATTCTCGGGAGGAACTCGTGGCAGCCCGGGCCGCAATCGGCGATGCGCCCGTCGATTCTCCCGCTTTCCAAAAGCTCCTGGATATTTCACGCGTGCGATACGACATCGCCCTGCATCAAATACGGGAAACACTGCGTTCAGCCGATCGACTCAATGAAATACGGCTCGCGAACCTTCTGGTCACCCATTTTCGAAATCAATACCGCGAAGCAGCCAGGATGGCGCAACAATCCAAATGAAGATCTCCGGGCTGCGGAATATAGAAGAAGGTGGAATTGGCGCTCGCAAAAGAGAATTTCGGTCAGGCCTGAATTTCGTGCGCCTTCATTGGAAGATTTTCGCACTCTACGCGATCATTCTAACCTTCTTTGGAGTTTTTTTTATTTTGCCGGTGGCGATCGCAGTTCGGGGCGGTTTCGTTGATCAGACCGGTTCGCTGACGTTCGCCTATCTCAGGGAGGTGTTTCGCAATCCGCTTTATCTGGAAGGTTTTCTGAACGCGCTGAAAATCGCGATCGGCAGCACGCTTGCGGCCTTTCTCCTTGCTTCGCCTCTGGCGTGGGTTGGGTACAGATTCGATTTCCCGGGAAAGTCTGCCTTGTCCGCTTTGCTGATCTTGCCAGTCATGTTGCCACCGTTCGTCGGTGCGATCGGTTTTCGGCAAATCTTTGGCCAGGAAGGTGCTTTCAACGCTTTACTCCATTCGATCGGGTTGCTGGGAACCGACCGCGTGATCGACTGGCTCGGAACGAGTCGTGAGTGGGGGATTGTTCTGCTGAACGCCCTTCATCTCTATCCCATTCTTTACCTCAATCTTGTGGCTTCACTTTCGAATGTCGATGCCACCTTGTTGGAGGCAGCTGAAATGTTCGGTTGTTCGGGATTACGCCGGGCCGCGCGGGTGACGTTGCCGCTCATCCTGCCCGGAATATTTTCCGGAGGCAGTATCGTCTTCATCTGGGCGTTTACCGAACTTGGAGTTCCTCTGATGTTTGACTACTACCGCGTAACGCCAGTGCAGATCTTCGACGGAATCCAGGATATCGACAACAATCCGATGACCTATGCCCTGGTGGCTGTAACCCTCGCGGCAACCGCTCTTATCTATTTTGTCGTTCGCATCTTCATCGGGTCCCCGCCGGCAGTGATGCCGGTCAGAGGTGGTCACGGAAGAAATATAACTGCCGTTGCGGGCCTCCGCGGATTGGCTTGTTCAATGCTCTTCTTGTCAATTTGCGGATTCGCGCTTCTACCTCAACTAGGCGTTCTTTGTGTCTCTTTTTCGAAGGACTGGTATCGATCGATTTTTCCCAACGCGTTCACTCTCGATCACTATATTTTTGCGCTTGGAAACCATCTGACGGTACCGGCTATCCAAAACAGCCTCCTGTACGCTTCGCTTTCGACGTGCCTCGATCTTTTCCTTGGAGTTGCGATTGCTTATCTTGTTACTCGAACCCGAATCCCAGGGCGTTCCTGGCTGGATTCACTGGCGATGCTTCCTCTTGCCGTGCCCGGACTTGTTCTGGCATTCGGATATCTCGCGTTGACTCGTCGCGGCAGCTTCTTCAGTTTCCTCGCTCCGGTGCAGAATCCTCTGGTCCTGCTCGTGCTTGCGTACGCGGTGCGCCGCCTACCCTACGTTGTTCGGTCGGCGGCCGCTGGGTTTCAGCAGGCCGGCATCAGCCTCGAAGAAGCTGCCCAAAGCGTTGGAGCCGCGCCCTTCCGCGCGCTGAGGAGGATAACGCTGCCGCTAATTGCGGGGCATCTTTTTTCCGGCGCACTGCTGGCCTTTGCTTTTGCGGTGCTTGAGGTTTCGGATTCGCTGGTGCTCGCGCAAAAACAGGCTGACTACCCGATCGCGAAGGCTATCTATGAATTGTCCAACGTTCTTGGGGAGGGCCCTTATCTCGCAGCGGCGCTCGGTGTTTGGGCAATGGTATTTCTCGGATTAGCGACTGCTGCAGCACGAGTTGCCGCAGGTCGCGGAGGTCCCTTCGCCGTTTTCGAGTAGCCCATTATCCGCGGCGCCAAATCTTAAAAATCGTCCTGGTCCTCGTGGTCGTGCTCGAACATTGATCGGCTTTTGCGCCGAGAAAAGAAGGCTCACTTTCCCGCAACCCGTGCGGACCAGGATACTATTGGTGTTGCTCCGGGTAGTCGTTGGAGACTGTTTTATGCGGTTACTCGCTGGATCTGAGACAGCGCGATTCTCGAGACGAAGGACGACGAGCTCGAGAGACGACCTTTTAACTTCGGGAATTTGGGTTTAGTCAACATTGGTCCATAACGACATGCAAAAGGCCATGCGTAAAATCGATCTCGCGCGATTCTATTTCCTATGTTTCTCATTCTCGACAATTACAAGGTCTCCATCCAGGAAGTCGAACGTGTTACTCAGGCGCATCGGGATTTTCTCGATGAGGCGTATCGAGCCGGTAAGCTGCTCATTTCCGGCCCCAAGATCCCGAGAACCGGCGGAGTCATTATCGCCTGCGTAAAAACGCGGGGAGAGGTCGACGAACTAATACAAGCGGATCCTTTTCACCAACAAGGTATTGCGGACTATGAGGTTTTTGAGTTCAAGGCAATAAAGTATCAGCCCGTGCTCTCCTCGATTGTGCGGGAAAGTGAGCCACCTTCGTAGCGAACTGGGGGTTCCGGAATTGGGAATCACTTTTCCCGACATCACGCGTAGGAGGATATTTCTTATCGATGGGATCAATAAGTAATACACTGACTATCAGGTACTTATAGCTAAGCATTAATCTTTGGCATCTTCTTTGCTTCAGAGTTTTCCTCGTTCGAATGAATTAAATCCGAAGATCGTCAAGGACCCCGTTTATGGCTCTCACCAACTGCAAAGATTGTTTCGCGCGAATCGCTGAAAACGCCGAGAGTTGTCCTGTGTGCGGGTCTGTGTTTACGCGGCCAAAAGCCAAAAGCTGGTTTGAGATGTTCACGACTATCTCCGGCCCGCTGATACTCTCGGCTGCAGGGACCGTCCTTGCGTATATCACCTTCGTCCATCAAGCGAGCGTGCAGGAGACACAACAGCTCCAAACCATGGTGGAATCTGCGGTAAGCAGTGACGCGACTAAAGAGCGCACCGCTGTTCGGCTTGCCAGCTACCTGGCGAAACTCGACAAAATCTCGTCCAGTTTTGCACTCAGCATTTTCGGGACCGTCGCGAGAAACTCTCAGGACGAGAAGCTTCAGAGCGAAGCTTACGATGCGATCCAAAACCTGGTGGAAGAGGGTTCCTTCAGCCTGCCTCGGTTCGATCGGCACGACCAACTCGAGATCTATTGCCTCGAAGCCGCATTAACTCCAGCTCAATATTGGAGGCAGGTAAACCTTCATAAGATCGATCAATATATTGAGCGATACCCGACGGACCAGACCCTGAAATACCTGGCCGCCTCAAGGTTGCTGGCGCTTTCACAAGATATATCCAACCCTCAGGCTACGATTGATATTCTGCTTTCACTCCCGGTCCGCCTGAATAATCCCGACATCATCGAAAGAGCCATACCGCCCTTGTGCAAGGCGGTTAAGCAAAGATCCGCCGATTCCTCGGGCAAAGATGTTGCAGACTATCTCGAAACGATCGCGCGCCAATCGGCTGCAACCAATCGAGAAGGTCTTCGATTCCGGATCAGGCTCTATCTGACTCGTGCCCTGGTAACAAAGGATCAGTCGGTCCACGACAGTTCTTTGCAGGAAATCGCACAGATCTCTGCCTCAGACGCGGGTCTGAAAGACGATATTGAACAACTGTTTGAGGGCGTCGCGAGGAATATTGAGGACGCCGATTTGCGGCATGAGGTGGAGACTGCTCGCACCTATCTTGCCTTGCTTAAGGAAAAGCTTGCAGCTTCGGCCCGGCGTTCCTAGCTAGCGTTCACAATTACCTGCGGCTCTGTGACTTGTGCACAGTTGGCTGTTTTTCAAGGCGCGAGCGAAGCGCCCATATCTGAATTGATATCTCTGGAGATTTGTGCCCGATGCACTGGAATTTTATTTCGTTCTCATTTGCCGGCAGCGTATTTGGGCTGATTTTGACTGTGCAAACCGTATAAGGTGTGCGCTATGACAACAGCGAAGGAAATTCAAAAACTGGACTACGTGAGAGAGGGCGTGCGCTACACGATACACGTGGAGCAAGCCGAGACCGGTGTGAAGTGGGGTACCTGGAATTGCCACGAGTGCAACGTTGGCGGTTCATCTAGGAGAAAAGCCGGTACGATCGACGAAGCCGTTGATGCTGCAAAAAGCGACCTGGAGAAGCACCATACGACGAATCACAAAGTTTAAATAAAATCATTTCGGGGTCGGTTGAGAAAGTTTTGTGTTTGGCGTTTGGGAAACTCGCGGGAAAACGCCCGATATAGGGGGGAAGTCTTTTTCATTGCATCGATTTTCCGATGCGCTGGCGGTGTAATGTTCCCGAGAGGCATCGCGCGTTAGGTCAGAGCTTGGTAGGGTCCGATCCCGCACCAGTTTCTGC
>DATMQC010000275.1:0-4718 GCA_035567275.1 Chthoniobacterales bacterium
GGAATGGTGTTTGCAGTCGTCGAGGATGGACGCTATGGACGCTACTCGTACGTTAGCACCCAATGGTACGACTACACGGGTCTGTCAGAAGCGGAAACCATCAACGGAGGCTGGCAGAATGCGATTCATTCCGAAGACATCGAACAGCACATGAAAAAGTACAACATTGCGGTCGCAGAGGGGCAGCCATTCGAGAGTGAGGTGAGACTTCGCCGTGCCGCTGATGGCCAATATCGCTGGTTTTTGATCCGCGTGACACCCTTACGAGATGAGGCTGGGAATGTGGTCAAGTGGTATGGATTCATCTCCGATATTGAAGACCGGAAGCGTGCAGAGCAAGAACGCGAGAGATTACGCAAGCTTGAGGCGGAGCTTGCACACATGAACCGCGTAAGCATAATGGGAGAACTAACGGCCTCTATTGCTCATGAAATCAATCAGCCTTTGACCGTTGTTGTGTCGAATGCAAACGCATGCGCCAGGATGTTGAGCACCGCATCGCCGGACCTCGATGAGGTTCGGCTTGCTGTTGGCGATATCGCCGACTACGGGCGCAGGGCTTCGGAGGTTCTTGCGCGCATTCGTGGCCAACTAAAGAAATCTGCGTGGGCGAAATCTTCGCTAAACATTGGTGACGTCATCGTAGAAGTGTTGCCGTTGTTACGCGGTGAACTCGAAAAGCGCCGGACAAAGCTAGATACTCATCTCCAAAGCAACCTGCCGCTAGTGTTGGGAGATCGGATTGAGCTGCAGCAGGTCTTGATCAATCTTCTGATGAATGGGATTGAGTCAATGTCTTCAATTATGGATCGTCCCCGGGTGTTGACAGTTCAGTCGCGGGTTGTCGAATCGGGGGAAGTCGAGGTTGCTGTGCGCGACTGTGGTGTAGGCATTTCCGTGAATCAGATGAGGAGCCTTTTCGATCCTTTCTTTACTACCAAGCCCGGGGGGATGGGGATGGGATTGCCGATCAGCCGTTCCATCATCGAAGCCCACGGAGGAAAGCTGTGGGCTTCCTCGAACGCCAACTGCGGAGCGACGTTCCAATTTACGCTTCCGGCTGCTTGATGGAACGAAAACATGACTGCGCCGAATGAAATGGTTTTCGTGGTTGACGACGATCCCGCCGTTTGCACCGCACTGAAAAGGTTAATTCGGTCGGTCGGAATTGAAGCCCTGACTTTCACATCCGCGGGGGATTTTTTGCGTGCCACTCGACCGGACGTTCCCGGCTGCCTGGTGCTGGATGTTCGTCTACCAGATCTGAGCGGCCTGAATCTTCAAGAGAAGCTCACCGAAGCCAAGATTGATCTGCCCATAGTTTTTATCACTGGCCACGGAGATGTCCCAATGACGGTCCGCGCAATGAAGGGCGGAGCGCTGGAGTTCTTGACCAAGCCCGTCAAAGAACAGGATCTGCTCGAAGCCATTCAACGCGGGATCGAACAGCATCGACGTCAACTAGCGAAGCGTGCAGAGGCTTGCGAGTTGCAGCGCCGTTATGATTCCCTGACTCCGCGCGAACGGGAAGTATTCCCGCTGGTGACCAGCGGATTGCTGAATAAGCAAATCGCGGCGGAATTGGGTGCGAGTGAAAAAACGATAAAGATTCATCGCGCCCAAGTCATGCACAAAATGAAGGCCGAATCGTTGGCTCACCTCGTGCGAATCGCCGAGAGACTCGGCCTTGTTCCCTCTGGGAGTAACGCTCCCTAGCTCCCAGCCTAGAAACCTTCCCGAACATCCGATTGCCGTAGGACCAAGGGCCGATAGCAAAGCGTCGATTGGCTCGATAGCATGAAATGTGACGGCCATCACAAAGTGGAGTGACAAGGAATGGCTGAAGAAAGGAGGACCTCATGGAAAACGTCGACAGATTGTTGTCAATCGAAAATGATGGCGCTGAGGCGCCGAAGGAAATGGTTTTTGTGGTTGACGACGATCCCGCCGTTTGCACTGCACTGAAAAGGCTCATTCGATCGGTCGGAACTGAAGCCCTGACTTTTACATCCGCGGCGGACTTCTTGCGTGCCACTCGACCGGACGTTCCCGGCTGTCTGGTGTTGGATGTTCATCTGCCCGATCTGAGCGGCCTGAGTCTTCAGGAGAAGCTCACCGCGGCCAAGGTCGATCTGCCCATAATCTTTATCACCGGGCATGGAGACATCCCCATGACGGTCCGCGCAATGAAGGGCGGAGCGCTGGAGTTCTTGACCAAGCCGGTCAAAGAACAGGACCTGCTCGAAGCCATCCGACGCGGGATCGAACAGCATCGCCATCAGTTGGCGCAGCGTGCGGAGGCTTGCGAGTTGCAGCGCCGCTATGATCCCCCGACTCCGCGTGAAAGGGAAGCATTTCCCCTGGCCGCGGGGCAGATCGCTAGTGCCACCGACAATGCATCGGCATACCGAGAAATCTCTGAACTCAAAGACAAGCTTGCCCAGGAGAAGCTGTATCTCGAAGAAGGAATCCGCAGCGAGATGAACTTTGAAAACATCATCGGAAACAGCCCCCCGTTGAAATATGTTCTGGAGCTCGTTGAAACGGTCGCTACCAGCGACTCCACAGTCCTGCTGCTGGGGGAGACAGGCACAGGCAAGGAGTTGATCGCTCGCGCCATTCACGACCGCAGCCGGCGCAAAGATCGCACTTTTGTGAAACTGAATTGTGCTGCCATTCCTACCGGCCTGCTGGAGAGCGAACTATTCGGCCATGAAAAAGGAGCTTTCACCGGCGCGATTACGCAAAAAATCGGGCGAATGGAACTGGCCGATCAAGGCACTTTGTTCCTCGACGAAGTGGGAGACATTCCCACCGAAATTCAACCGAAGCTGTTGCGTGCATTACAAGAGCGCGAATTTGAACGACTGGGGAGCACTCACACGCGAAGAGCCAATATTCGGCTCGTCGCAGCAACCAATCGCGATCTCGAGCAGATGATTGCAGCCCGCGAATTCCGAAGTGATTTGTACTACCGCTTGCATGTCTTTCCCATCCGGATCCCTCCTCTGCGGGAACGTAAAGAGGACATCCCGCAACTTGTGAGTTATTTTGTCCAGAAGTTTGCCAGGCAAATGCAGAAGAAGATTGACGCCATTTCCCCAGCGGTTATGAGTGGACTCACGGCTTGGCACTGGCCGGGCAATATCCGTGAGCTGGAGAACTTTATTGAGCGGGCGGTGATCGTGACGCGCAGCAGCTCTTTGGAGGCGCCGCTCGAAGAGCTACATAAATCAAACACGGACCAGGCAACGCATGGCGCAGCGGAGCAAGATCCGGAAGGCATTGCCCGATTTCTGAAAAAAGCCGTGGATGCTCTGAGGCAAAACAAGAGTGTTACTGACAACTGTGCCAATAAGCAGCGGGAAGAGATCGAGCGCGCACTTACCGAAAGCAAGGGACGCGTCGGTGGCGCTACTGGAGCTGCCGCACGTATGGGCATCAATCGCAGCACTCTGATCTCGCGGATAAGAAAGTTCGGCATCTATCCGAAGCAGTATGTCTGATTAGGCGACTGCCCGTTTGTTTTTTTCGCGCTACTAATGTTTTCGGGTCGAACCTGCCTTTCAACAATTTCAACTATTCCACCTCCACGGTATCCGTCTCCTGGTGCAAACACATTGACCTTCCCGCAGCAATCGTTTCCTGCTGGGTGGTGTTGATGATGATCAACAATTCAAACACACAACGCCTCTTGCTTACTCTTCCGCGATGAGGCCTCTTCATTTCGCGGAATTTATCGTTTCCGAGAGCATGACTGCTTTGGCACGGCGATTGCCTCTATTCAACTACGAAAGTTACACATTGCAACTCACAAAGGAGATTTTTCATGGCAACTCAAGTACTTGAGGAAAAGATGTCTGAATTTGGATTTCCGCTGCCGACCGGCGATCCGAGCGTGCTGCCTGCGGGCGCCAAGCTCGAACGTGTGTTTGATGCAGCCTGCTTTCTCACCGAGGGCATCTCAGTGAGCCCCGACGACGGCATGGTCTATTTCTGCGACATCACGTTTACCCCATTGTGCAAGGATCCTTCGGGCAAGTACCCGGGGGCCGGTAACATCTGGAAATTGGACCCAAAGACCAGACAGGCGACCATTTTTCGCTCGCCAAGCGGGCAGGCAGCCGGCACGAAATTCGATGCCGAAGGCAATCTCATCATAGCCGAAGGCAATGATTTCGGCGGTCGTCGTATCAGCAAGATCGATATGAAAACGGGCAAGAACTACATCCTGACCGGGCTCTATAACGGCCGGCCCTACAACGGGCCCAATGATCTCACCATCGACGAGAAAGGGCGCATCTACTTCACCGATCCCCGGTACTTCGGTTACGAGGCGATAGAACAACCGGTCTTGGGGGTGTACCGAATCGACCCGGACGGCAAGGTAACGCGCATTATCACAGACGCAGGCAAGCCGAACGGGATCTGTGTGTCCCCCGATCAGAAGACACTTTACGTGATTGCGAACGACAACGGTTCGCTTGACCAGTACCGGATGGAGAAAGGCGAAACCTCGCAGAGGGCGCTAACTGCGTTGCTTGCCTACGCGCTCGCGCCCGACGGCACGGTCAGCAATCGCCGTGTGCTGATCGATTGGTTCCCCAACGACGGCGGCGACGGCATGACGGTCGATGTCGATGGCAACCTCTACGTGGCGGTGCATGAACCGGATCCCGCGCTCTTTGTCTACTCGCCGGAGGGCAAGGTGCTCGCCA
>DATMQC010000276.1:0-6962 GCA_035567275.1 Chthoniobacterales bacterium
GGACTCTGGTGCATCGACGCATCGCGATGTATTCGTAAACTGTCCCTTCGACAGCGATTACAAACAGCAATTCAATGCTCTCATTTTTACGATTTATGATTGCGGATTTTACCCGCGATGCGCTTTGGAAGCCGTCGATTCTGGGCAGCTTCGATTCCAAAAGATCTGTCAATTGATACTGGAATCTCCGTATGGCATCCACGACCTTTCTAGGATCGAGCTAGACCCGTCGACTCAGCTTCCAAGGTTCAACATGGCTTTAGAGTTGGGCCTCTTCCTTGGGGCCAATCTGCTATCTGAAAGCAAGAAACCGTGCTTGGTGATGGACACCGAACGATATCGATACCAACGGTTCTGTTCGGACCTTAGCGGATTCGATCCCTCGGCACACGGCGGCGATATTCTGCAACTCATTTGTGTGGTGCGTGACTGGCTACGAGCCAATCTAGAACCAAACGAAAAGATTCCTGGTGGGGAACATATCTTCGAACGCTACAAACTGTTCTTGCGTCATCTTCGCGAATTCTGCGAGGAAGAGCACTTAAATCCGGATTCCATCAGTTATTACGACTACATCTCCTCGCTGCAAGGATGGCTCGAGGGAAAAGGTTTGCGCGAGAAAGAAACCTCATAGGTCTGGGTTGCCAGTAGAAGGCGGATCGGAGATTATTTTTGAAACTTCCCGTTCTCCCAATACAGCGTCTGATTTTCTTGCTATGGCGATAGTCCCAACGCTGCGCAATGAGACCCTGTCTCCAACACTAAGTCACGGTAGGCAGTAAGGAGTCGATGCCCGATGTACCCGGTGTACCTTACCCACTATGGCCGAACCCGGACCTGACCGAGCGTTCAGACAGACGTCCCGCTTCCTAATCTTTGGGCCGCCCTCCGCTTGGGGCGCTTTCGCCAGAGTTGAAATCTTTGTTTTTCCTATTTTGATCGCACAAAAGACGCGAAAATCTTGGGTTATCGTAAGAACCTTATTATAAGTATCTTATGGATACTAGAAGCGACGATAACCGATCGAAATGCGGGTTATGCAGGGTGATCCTGAAGGCTAAATTTGTTTTGTGATTTTGGATCAGCTCGCTCTGTGATCGTGGTAAGCCCATCGGCTAAGTTCCGGGATGGGATATCCAGGGCATACGCCTTCTCACCGTATGTTGATCTCCCTTTCCTGATCCGACCTTTGGATGAGTGCGTCGCAGATGTTCCAGTCGTTCGAGTAAGATCCGCTGTCGCGGCGAGTCTTTCGCCTTCGCAACGATGTATTCAGCCTCCGCGTCGTAAATTTGCTCGCTGAGTGTCCAGATGTAGTCGGCGGCAGCGGGTGTCATTCTCTTTGTCATTCCAATATCCTTTTCTCCGAGTCGTTCAGGGTCTGGCGTTCAGGGTCTGGAAATCGCGCGGCAAGCGGCGTGTCTTTGATCGCGTCGTACACGCCGCGAAGAACCGCGCGAAAGATGTTCGAAATCTGTCCCTCAACCTTGCGCTTGATGTCGTCGCGCTCGCAGCCCTCGCAGAGGTATGACAATAACTTCGGTAACGCGGCAAGGTTCGTATAGAAGCAGTCGAGCAGCGAAAGCGTATCCTCGACGAGTTTGGTTTCGGCAGCCGTCGCATCATTTCCGATCCGCGATGCCTGTTCCTGCGCTTTGCGCAGTTGATCGCAAGCACGCCAGCCAGATTTGCGCAGCACGCTCGTTGCCGCAGCTGTCTTGGTAGCGACGGTAAGCGAGCCGCTCTGCTTCGGCCAATCTTGCCAGCGTTCCGGCGTCGGGTGCGCCAGTTGCGTCGCTGTCGTCGGGCAGCGTTGCTTGCGTGTCTGTCGTCTGCACCTGCATCGGTGGCAGCACTTCCGTCCGCGTGGCAGCTTTTGGTAATTCAGGTCGACAGAAACATACCTTTGCTTACCTCCGTAGGGATACGGCACAGCTCATTTCTTCCGAGAACTTGCAGACGGTATTCCGAGCAACCTTGCTTTGAGCTTTGAAGGCATGCGTTATGCCTCTCCGGGCTCAATCACTCTATACTCGCAGACAAAAAACTCTTAGGCGAAGATGTTCGGGATATCACCTTGGATGACGACGTGGATCGTCACGTCAAAACTCTAACGACCGACTTGCTTGGCTCGCTTGGATTGCCAAATGCGGAGCAAATCTTTGAAAGTCCGCTAACACACTGAGAACAGCCAAAGTGGCATTAGCATTTCACCGACTCCTGGAGGAGAGGCTGCTCGAATACGAGCGTGATCAGAGATTGCGATTCCCACTGTTTTCCGTTTGGCAGAATTCAAGAATGCTGGGCAATCCGCGAGTCAAGTCACCGCGGACAGCCTACCTGCGGCGCCTGAAAGACGGTAACGAAGGCGCGCGTCTAGTGTTGCTTGTGGCAGTCCTTATACGCAGACTGAGCGAATGCGCGACGGAATCTACCGAGTCGATTTCCAAAAGGGGAAAGATGCTGGAAAGGGAACCAGAGCGCGACAACTGGAATGCCAGAGGCGTATGATATGAAGGGCGCCCCACTCCTGAGATTAAATGTTGAAGGGCCTAATGGCAGATTGGTTCTCTCCGGCGCCTCGGACGCTGAATCTAGAAGTTGGTATGAGTTCAAAAGCGGAATGGGTTGCGGATCTCTGCGGATTGACACTCGGTGTGCCGTCCCCGGTCATCCGCACCCGCGGGTGTTTGCCGCGTGCCGGGTGATGCCTCTGAGCGAGCATCGCCCCTCGGCATCCGCGCTACGACGGACGTTGCGGTTGAACCGTCTGCCGGCCAATTGCCGACGCGCCTGGAAGAGGTAACGGAGCTCAGGCCGCTCGACCATCTTCGCCTTCGGCTCAAAGATCATTTCGCGCCTTTTGCGGCGGGTAACGATTCCGACTCCTCCAACGAAACAATCTGTAATCGGACGGTACGTTTTGTTTTTTTTTGATTGAATACAGATTGTTCGTTGTTCGTCATTCAATCCAATCCGCACGCGCCGGGTTTAACCTGTATGACACCGACCGAGCGACATAGATTCAGGAAGACATTCGCGGCGGCTGAAATTGATGGGGTGGAGTTTTCCCAGTGTCGCCTAAGCGAAACAAACAGGGCTTTGGACGCATTTTTAGAGTCGCGAGGAATGCGCGGCCGATCATGGCTCGTTGCGAACAGAGAAAACAAGACAATAGATAAAAGGAAACGATGGAATCCTGAGGCGGGTTAGGATAAGCGTAATGCAACCCCTTGAAGCCAGGGTAGCAAACCGCTCGAACGCCATGAACTTCCCTAGTATCTCAATGACCGATATTAAAGTCGGCGATGTCCTTTATTGGCCGGCCGGACAACAAAAATATTCGGTTGTAATTTTAGCCGACCTCCAGGCCGACGGCGAGTTCGTTTTCTCCACGATACGCGGACGGCAGTAGCGAAATAAGGAAAACGCCGGTCGAGACTTCCCCTGGGATGCCGCCGCTGGCCGGCCGTGGAGTAGACCCTAGCGTCGAAGGACTAAGGTCGTTTCTTACTGATCCGCAGGAAGGTCAACTATCCGGATCCCAGAGACGTTTGCGAAAGTAGTCTTGCCAAAATGGCGGCAATGCAGGTAACTCGCTCGCGCGGCGCAAGAGCTCTTGGTTCGTCGCATCCGCTTTATATAATTTTACAATGCCGGCCGCGGTAACGCCATGCTCATCGCGGGTAAGCGATTCCATCGAATCGCCAGCGGTGACTCGTCCCTCTTGAAGGACGGCAAGGTAGAAGCCAGTCCTACCGCTGCGCAGGAATCGCTTCACGATTTCCGGGCGGCCAAACCAAATGCCGAGCTTGAAGCAAGGCATTCGTGGTTGGCTGACAACAAACTCTGCAGACCCAACCCGGAGGCGATCACCAATGTGAACAGCATCCTTTCCATAGGGCCATTTCCTATCATTTTGATAAAGCGTGCGAAGCTGGATGGATTCTTTGGATAGCAACAGCAAAGCGACGGCGTTACGCAGGAGCTTTTTCTTTTGCGGTGGCCAGAACTGTGCCTCCGAACTGCTCCCGGCTCCGGAGATCAAGCAATAAACAACTATGACGACGAACAGGATATTTCACCGAGAAGTGGAAGGCCAATAAAGAGTGAAAATATTTGTACCTTGAAATCTGGTAACGGAATCGAGGCCGAAATCAGGGCGAACAGCAAGGACGAGAAACGCAAGTGGAAAGCTGCGGCGGCTAGACATTGCTGGATCACGTCATCGGTGAACTGATAATCTGGCTTACCCTCGGCCAGCCATCACTGCGCGACTGACTCCATCCGGATTATGAGCGGCGGCAAAATGATAGGAAATGGCCCTATGGAAAGGATGCTCCCGTTCCCATTGGGGAATCGAAATATGGCGCCGTGGTAGGCGGGAGTGTACTGGGCGGCCTGGAAATGTTTTTTGTCCTTCGCTGGTGCGTTGCTCGCCAGAGTAGCGCTGACGCATATGGCGGCTATGATGAATCTCTTCATGGCTTTTGGGGCGCCTATCGAATCCGCGTCCAGATATATTGTTTCTCGGCGGTAAGTCTAGAATTTAAATCCTAAGCCTTGGCGATCTGCGATTTGCTTGATGACACCGAACCTACGCGAAAGTTGCTCCGGCTGCGACCCTTCCGGCGACCGCGAGATAGAACAATAACGTGGTTTCGGTCATAGTGGCTGTTGCTAGGGTGTAGCTTTCGCTCATATGCCTGTTTGGCTTAGGAGACGATAGGCTCGTCGAGTGCAGGCCATAAAGGTTTTGGAAATCGGGTGCAACAGAATAGGAATTTCTGATCCTCGAAGGGGCGAATACAAGGCTTTTGTCCGCGAAAAATTTGTGGCAGCGTTATTGGGTTTAGGCCATTTGGCCCTGACAACCCACGGCAGGATGTCGTGGGCGCAACTCGAACTTACCAACCCGATCTCAAAAGTCTCAGAGGACAGAAGAGGGACGGGTCAGATCAAGAGAGAAAGTGAAAGAAGACCAGAATGGAATTGGGATCGCGGATGCGTTAACCTAATTTGGCAATCATTTTGGGGAACTGACAACCCGCGCAATTCGTTGTATCCGCCAGGCTAAAATCCTGGAAGATCTGGAGGAGCCCCTGTTGCTGGTATAGGAATCGGACATGTTAGCCGAGGACACAATAGTCGGAATTCCTTCCACCGGCGGACTAATTCGGCCAATGCACCGAGGCGACGGTGAGGATGATTGCTTGGGCGCGTCATTCCAAAACGCCAGAGATTTCGCTGCAGAATGAAGTGCGCGAATTGACTCCTGAGTTGCCACCAATGCTCCCAAAGGTCGCGCCAGTAGTTCGCGGTCGATTGACACAGCGCGGTTGGTCATGCCGTCTTCTAGGAAGCCGGCGATGCCAAAAGGAGGCTTTCAGCGGCCGGCCCTTGGTCACGGAGCAGTTGAAGTTTGGCGCGCTGGCCTACATCAAACCCACAGGCGTCCTTCGGTGCAAGAGTGCCGTCTACGGCTTAAACGGCCATAGACCGTATTACATAAAAGCCTTATTTATAGCAACTTATAAATCGACTATTCGAGCATCACGCACTTTTAACGCACTTTTTACAAAGACCTTTGAGAATTCCGATACTTGCGATTGATGCGCGCCTCTGTCTCTTCCACCGTTGCCGATTTCACGTTGTTTCCGCCTTTCGGCTCTCTGAGTGTCCAGGCGAAGAATGTTACATTATTGCATTCTGTAACAATGCGTCTTGGCCGATTTAAGCCACTAATCCGGGTCGTCCGGTGCCCCTTCATCTATCCCGAAGCGTTCGGACGCGCCAGCCGCTGAGACCGCATAGCGCGACTATGCGGGGCGACGTCTCGGGGTGTCTATTGACCTTCACTGATGCTCGATTCTCAAAACTCAGCTCCATCCCTCGCCTAGTTCTCATGGGCTGCGTTAACAAACGGTCGAAACCCCGGAAAGATTGTCTAATCCAAGAAATGACTATTCTAAGAAACCTGAGATGCCCGAAATTCAGGTCGCCTGCGAGAAGATCGAACGTTTCGCTATTAATAACTCTTTTCGATTGCGAGGATCCGGCCGCGTTTTCCAGCGTTCTGTTTCTCCCACTCAGCAAATAATGGTTTGGAACTCAGGGTCTGCCTTGAAGATCTGGAGGGAAGGACCATCAGGTAACCAGCCCAGAAATGCAACATCTCCATTCACGAAAGACTCGCGCATGTTCTGATAGGCTTCTTCCTTGCGTCCGAGAAACCGGGCGCAAAAGGCCAAGATCCAATGGTTCCAGTGCTCGTCGTGCTTTTTCGTCACCAGATCGTTCCTGGCGATGGTTTCGCAGTGCTCTACGGTTTGTCTCGCTTCGGTTTCCCGTTCGAGAGCGCGCAACGCAATCGCCTCCGGCATGAGCAGAGTCGCAGGATTACGGCCTTTTTGGGTGTCACCGGCCTGTTTCAAAACGGCGATTAGCTGCAGCAAACCCGGCCAGTCCTTTAGATGAACCATACAATCAATTAACAAGCCAGAAGCGCTGAATGTATAACTGTAAAAGCCTGGCGGTAGTTGTTCGAGACCGGGCGCTGCCTTCGCGTAGTCGCCCCGAAGCACAGAGCGCTCGCACTCCATTATGAGTTTTCCTTGCAGATCGGTCTCCACATCGATTGCCCGTTGCATCCATTTTTCCGCCAGGTCATTTTGACCGACCGTCCAGCAAATGTAGCCCAGAAGATTAGGTGCATAGGAGTCGTTCGGATTTACGGCAAAACACTTCCTCAAATAGAAGTACATTTCATCGTAACGTCCTGTACCAAAGAGTTCGTCGGCTCCGAATCTGTTTGCCCGCCAATCGTTAGGGTTTAATTCGAGCGCCCGACGAATTGGCTCATGCGCTCTGTCATCCCAACCCTTGTTAAGGAAAGCTCGCGCCAGTTCGGTATAGCTACGGACCTCTTTCGGATCCAGGGCGACGGCTTGCTCACAGAGATC
>DATMQC010000277.1:0-5769 GCA_035567275.1 Chthoniobacterales bacterium
CGCTCGGCCTCAGCCGAGCCATGACCGGAGGTCTGGAAAATGAAGCGGCGCTCGACCACCCTGGAAACGCAGTGGTAAAACCCCTGACCGTCGGCCTTGACCCGTGGGAAACGCATCAGCTTGGCGGGGACAATAACGCAACAAATAGCAATAATGTAATAATAAAACGCTAAAAGGCATCGCCCTTCGAATATTTGACCTGTCCCTCTTCATTAACTCTTCATTAAGTGGAATAATGACTGGCGCTACAAGCGGCTCTCGGAGATGCCGGACAGCATTCAGGAATTCATGGAGGACTACATTCCTCAATTTGTACCAGCGCATCTTCGACATCATATCGACTACTTCTTCGCTTCTTCGATATCTACGATGTTGAAGAAAAACGGATTGGGGTCTAACTGTAGAAGGCTTGGGCAAACGCCGGTGTCGCTTCTGGCACCTTTGTTGGAATTTAACCAAGCTCTATAATATCGTTTAACTCTCCGGAAACCGGTGGCGGAAGCGGCTGAGCGGCAAAGAGCTGGCGAGGCCGCGCCTCAGACTATCTAGATGTAAGGTCGCGTTGGGAGCAGCGCCGATCGGTGAAGCGGCCTCGCTCTTGTGGGACCGAAACGTTTGGTCATCCTCCGGTACGTGGACGACGGGGACGGGTCGTCAATGATTCCGGGGCGGAACTTGCCAGCGCCTCCCGCAAAAAAGCGTGGCAATCTTTAAGAAACTCCAGTCCTTCGGATTCGTTCAGCCCGCGGGCAAGAATCAGCCCGCCGACCATACACGCAAAAGCGCCGGCGACTTGCTGTCTTCGGGTTTCAGGCGGAACTCGCGCTGGTGTCAGATCGTGCAGTTTCTTGAGCCGGCTCCGGATCTCCGCAGCCAATGTTCTCCGAACTTTCTGACTACTTCGCAATAGCTCCGGCCCGAGTGAGGCGACCGGGCATGCGCGTTCGGGGTGAGTCAAGTGGAACGAGCTCAGATAGGTCATCGCAGCACTGAGGAGACGATGCGCGGACGCATCGTCCTCTGGCGGCGTTTCGAGCATGCTGTTCACCTGTTCAGAGGCATACGCCAACGCCTCAGCAAGGAGGTCCTCTTTGGAGTCAAAATGAGCATAGAACCCGCCGTGGGTAAGACCGGCGCGACGCATGACGTCGGCCACGCCGACCTGGGCAATACCATGTCGCCTGAATTCCGCCGCGGCAGCCTCTATGATTCGGGCGCGAGTGTTGGGTTTATGTTCCTTTGGCCAAGGCATGATAAGGGTTACTCCGAGGGAAGGTTGGTTCGATGAGACATGATGATGACGATCATACTGCCAGGTATGGGGGCAATCAATGCGGTATAATCCTCTGGGGAAGAGATTGAGAATCGCACTTGACACCCTATGATAAACGTCATATTGTATCGCCCGGAATATGACGCTGATCATATTTAATCGTGGCTGGGCTTACCCCGGAGTCCAGCTGTGTAATCACTTTCCAGAAAGGAGTCTGAAAGCAAATGTCCCAACCAGTACTAGTAACCGGCGCGGCCGGTGGTCGCCAGGGCTCAACCGGTAACCGAGTCGTGCAGCTGCTCGTTCAGCGCGGTCTCAAGGTGCGCGCCTTGGTGCACCAAGTCGATGAGCGCTCTGAGCGTCTCCGAACGCTCGGTGCCGAAGTCATGCCCGGTAATTTACTGGATCCTGATCTGGTCCGCGGGGCTATGCAAGGCATCAAGCGGGCTTACTTCACCTATCCGGTCGATGATGGCCTGCTGGAAGCGACTGCGATCTTTGCAATGGCCGCGCGCGAATCCGGTACGGAAGTGGTGGTCAACATGTCGCAGCTTCAGAACACGTCGGTTGCCCCGAGCTTCCGTAACTTGCAGCATCGACTCGCCGATCAAGTCTTCGATTGGGCGCAGGTCGGCGCTGTACACTTGAATGCGCCCCCATTCTTTGAGAATGTCCGCGCGTTAATCGCGAAAACCGTTGCGGATCAGAACACGATCTTCCTGCCATGGGGTGATGGCTTCGCCGTGATACCGCTGGTGGCGGCGGAGGACTGTGCTCGCGTGGCCGCCGCCCTACTTATCGCTCCTGACGCACCTGATCAGAAACGTTATGATTTGGTGGGCGAGACTGCGACGGTGAACGAGATCGCAACCATTCTAAGCGCGGTGCTCAACCGGCCAATACATTATGTCGATATCCCCGATGAACGCTGGGTACAAGCTGTCCAAGATCGCATCAATCGCCACGCGCTCGGGCATCTCTCCAGCCTATGGCGCTTTTTCCGAACCTCCGGAATCAGGAAGGGTGAGAGTGGCTTCAGAGTGAGTGAAGCGATTGAACGCCTAACAGGAGCGGGTCCGCAGACTTTGGAACAGTTTTTCCGGATAAATGTAGAGTCGTTTGCCGGGAGCCAGCCGAGCGCGTGATCGAAACATTCGGGGACGTGAAGCTTAGATGGAGGAATTCGTCGTCGGGCGAGGCGCCGAGGCCCGTACGTTGCAAGCAACGCCTCTCCACCGATGTTTCGTTTCTGGTATTAGCTCTCTCCCGTAATCTCCAATTCGTTGCGGCTCAATAGCTTCCATTACCAGTTCCCGGAGAGAGGCTTCGACACCGCAAGGAATGTTCTTGATTTTGGGCGACCGAGCCGACGAACTATTGAGGCATGAGGCTCCGGCAGTTTGTTTGCGGTTTGTTCATTTGCGCCTGCGGCGCGTTCGGTGGAGAAAAGCCAGCTCTTGTCCCACCGACTCAGGAGCAACAAAGTCAGGTGCCGCAGTGGTCATTTGATCTCAAATCGGATTACACGTCCGGCAGCAAGATCATGAAGGCTGGAAGCCTCGGACCACAGGCCGCCTATCATTACGAGATCGAAGCTCTTCGCGACATCCATATCTTCGATAAATATTACTTTCAAATCGGAGCGGATTGGGAGCGATTCGATTTCTCGCGCTCAAACGCGGTTTTTCCGTACTCGATAACGGGTCTAGCCTCCGAAATTGATGTGTCATACTGGACCGGCGACGAATTTCATCCGCTGCTGAAGCTTGAGCCCGGTGTTTTTTACACCCGGGACCACATCACCAGAAATTCGTTCGATATCCCGATCAGGGCCGTGGCTGGAATGAAGATTCGCGAAGACCTTTATCTCGTCGCGGGACTCGATGCGGATCCCTTCGAACAAGATCCAGTCATTCCGATTGGCGGCGTTAATTGGAAAATCAATGACCAGTTCAATATGAGGGCGGTTTTCCCCGAGCCACGCTTTAGCTATACTCCAAACAACGTATGGGAAATTTTTATGGCAGGCGATCTGGTTGGCGGCGGTTACCGCAACGGTCCAACAAACGATCGTCGCACAAGTAACGCCGTTCTGGACTATACCGGATACCGCGTGGATGGTGGTATCGGCTTCAACCCCAGCAAAGGTCTGTCGATCGAAACCACAGTGGGTTGGAGTATCGAGCGCCGTTTCGACTACTTCCGGTCTGGGGCCGATTATTCAAGCAAGAGCGCGCCCTATGTGAAGGTGGATCTGAGCATCGATCTTTAGCCGCATTTCTCACGGGGAGGTGAGAAATGCGAGTTAGTGCTTAAAGTGTCGAACCGAAGTGAAAACCATGGACATCCGGCGTTCATCTGCGGCGGCGATAACCTCTTTGTCACGGATCGATCCCCCCGGCTGAATGGCAGCCGTGGCGCCAGCCTCTGACGCCGCGATGAGACCGTCCGCAAAAGGGAAGAAAGCGTCGCTGCATACCGCGCTTCCCTTCAGCGACAATCCGGCCTCGGCTGCTTTCCAGATGGCGATCCGTGACGAGTCGACGCGCGACATTTGACCGGCGCCAATACCCAATGTCCGATCCTTGGCGGAATAGACAATAGCATTCGATTTAACGTGCTTCACGACCTTCCACCCAAAGAGCATCGCCTTCATCTCTTCGGCTGTTGGCGGACGAGCCGATACGACATGACGTTCCGGTTCTTCGAATAATGCAAGATCTCTATCCTGCACAAGAATCCCGCCGATGATCGAGCGGATGACCGGCTCATTTACGGTCTTGTCCACCCATGGGAGCATTCTCATCAGACGGAGGTTCTTCTTCTTTTGCAGAAGCGCCCTCGCCTCCGGGTCGAACTCGGGCGCAATGATTACTTCACTAAAGATCTCCGATATTGCCCGTGCTAACGCTTCGGTGAGCGGTCTATTGCAGATAATAACTCCCCCAAAAGGGGCCTGTTTGTCGGTTGCAAAAGCCTTGACCCAGGCTTCCCTGAGGTCCGCGTCCGATCCGACTCCACAGGGATTGGTATGCTTGATAATCGCCACGGTCGGTTCAACGAATTCGCTGACGAGTTCGGCCGCGGCGTTGATGTCCAGGAGGTTATTATACGAAAGCTCCTTGCCGTGGAGTTTCTGAAAGAAGTCCTGGGAATGCCCATAGAGGTTCGCTGTCTGATGGGGGTTTTCGCCGTAGCGGAGGCGCATTTCCAAGGGCAGCGAAAGCGCAAAAGAGGCCTCGGTCGTTTTAGCTTTGTTTAGAAAATTGGCAATCGTTTGGTCGTATCGCGAGGTTGTGTGGAAGACCTTGATCGCCAAGAGTTCCCGAAACGCAAGAGTGGTTTCCCCTTCGTGGCGGCTCATCTCCTGTAAAACCAGGTCGTAGTCGCTCGGGTCCGTGACGACTGTCACCCACCGGAAGTTCTTAGCGGCGCTTCGGATCATCGATGGCCCGCCGATATCAATCTGCTCGATGGCATCTTCCAAAGTGACGCCCGCTTGGGCGATGGTGCTTTCAAACGGATAGAGATTTGCCACCACGAGATCGATAGGCTCGATCTGGTTAGCCGCTGCTTGCCTAAGGTGATCGGGATTGTCTCGCAAGAAGAGTAAACCGCCGTGTACCTTCGGGTGCAAAGTTTTCACGCGGCCATCAAGAATCTCAGGAGAGCCTGTAAAGTCCCGAATTTCAATATGAGCGATCGACTCTGCCCGAAGAAGAGACGCCGTACCGCCCGTAGAAACTATCTCGACGCCCATCTCGCGAAGCCGCCGCACGAATGCTATAATGCCTCTCTTGTCGGAAACCGAAATCAGGGCACGAGTGATCTTCATCGGCGCCAAAAGGTAAACAGGTTCTTGAGAGTCGTCTATATCGTTTGCACTGAGTCGTTCTCGTTTCGGTATTTACGCCTCCGAGCCGAGCGTTTAAGCTTCCTGTAATTATTACCTCTCCCAGAACTATGACGCGTATCGACGAAATCGAAGGTATCGGGGCAGTTTACAGCAAGAAGCTGGAGCGGCCGGCATTGAAAGCGTAGAGGCGCTTCTTCAGGAAGCGGCAACGCCCAAAGGCCGTAAGGAATTGGAAGCTAAGACGGGGATCGGTCATCACCAGATTTTGCGATGGGTGAAACAAGCTGATAATTTTTCGGATCAAGGGTATTGTAAGGCAATATACCGAACTGCTTGAAAAGGCCGACGTAGACTCTGTCCTCGAGCTCACAGAGTGAAACCCCGAACATCTGCACGCCAAGTTGGCGGAGGTCAACGATGCCCATCATCACGTCAAGGTGGTCCCGAGTGCGGAGCATGTGAAGCATTGGGTGGAAGAGGCCAAGGCTTTGCCTCGGGTAGTTCAGTATTGAGCGTTATGGCTTCCTGAGCCTGGGTAGCAAATGTAAAAAAAATGAAAAAGCGGGTTGCGGTTAACCAACCAGTCAACTAAGCTGCTACCGTGAGACGAGAGTCCGATACCAGGACCAAACTTCTCCAG
>DATMQC010000278.1:0-5752 GCA_035567275.1 Chthoniobacterales bacterium
TTTCAGATGATACGAGCGGAACAATTTACAAGCTCTCGTTCGCCCGCGCACCGGAGTGAGCATGGTCGGTCGATGTTGCTTTGAGCAATCGGCATGATCCTGGTCACGGATACGTTGAACCGGCGCTATGGAAGTGTTAGAAGATCGCCTTGGGGCTTTTAAAGAATATAAGCATTCGCCATCGAAAGGAGCTAATGACGCAGGCACTTCTGCAAATCAGGACATTCTCAAACATTTTCGCTCTCTATATTATCTGCGACGCGCTTTCGGGCTGTAACAAACCGGCCCCGCCTCCGGCGCCTCCTCCTCCGCCGGTCACAGTTGCCAAACCAATCAAGAAGGAGATTATCGAGTGGGACGAATACACCGGGCGAACCGGTGCCGTTGAGAGTGTGGACATCCGGCCGCGAGTCAGTGGTTATATCGACAATATCACCTTCAAGGCTGGCGACCGGGTTTATAAAGGGGACCTTTTGTTTGTGATCGATCCCAGGCCGTATCAAGCCGCGCTGGACCAAGCCCAAGCCCAACTGCGCCAGGCCCAGGCCAATCAACAACTCCAAGAGGCTAACTTTGCCAGGCAAGACCGGCTCCGGCAGTCCGGCGTAATTGCAAAGGAAGACTTTGATACCGCCCTTTCGAACAAGAATCAGGCGGCGGCGCAGGTTCTAGCGAACGCCGCTGCGGTCGAAACAGCCAAGCTAAATCTGAACTTCACCCAGGTTACGTCGCCGATCATCGGGCGCATCAGCCGGGAACAAGTGACTGTTGGAAATCTCGTGCAAGCCGATTCAACCCTGCTCACGAACATCGTCAGCATTGACCCGATCTACGCTTATTTCAACGTCGACGAACGGGCGGTCCTGAATTATCAGCAACTGGTCAGACAAGGCAAATTAGCCGACGCAAGATCCCAGTCGGTGCCCGTTCATCTGCAGCTCGAAAACGAAAGAGGTTTTCCGCACGAAGGGGTCATCGACTTCATCAATAACCAGTTCGACCCGTCAACCGGCACACTGCAGGTCCGAGGGGTTTTCCCGAATGCGACCGCATTTTTGACGCCTGGCGCCTTCGTTCGCGTTCGCGTGGCGGGAGGACCGCTGCACGAAGCGATTCTGGTCACGGATCGTGCAATCGGAACGGATCAGGGAACAAAGTACGTGCTTGTTATTGATGATCAGAATGTTGTCGGAGTGAAACCGTTGGTACTCGGTCCGGAAGTCGAAGGCTTGCGCGTCGTTCGAAGCGGGTTGACTGGGGATGAACAGGTCATTGTCAACGGCATTGTCAATGCACGTCCCGGTTCAAAAGTTAGTCCGCAGCCGGGGGATATGAGCCGGTTTACCGTCAATCAACTTCAGTTATCGACCACGACCAACAGGGAGGAAGTCGTGAAGCCGAACGAGGCTGGAAATCCGCAGCAGGAAAAGAAAGCGGAGGGGACCGGCCAGAACAAGAACCCCGTTAAACCGGGCGGTGGCCGTTAATCTCGGGAACAACATGAGATTCTCTCACTTTTTTATCGAACGTCCGATTTTTGCGATGGTGATCTCGATCGTCTTTGTGATCGCCGGTCTTTTGGCATACATCGCTCTTCCAACCGCACAATATCCGGAAATAGCTCCTCCAACTGTCCAGGTGACGGCGACCTATCCGGGGGCAGATCCGAAAGTCATAGCTGAGACCGTTGCGACTCCAATCGAGGAGCAGGTCAACGGCGTCGAAAACATGCTTTACATGTCGTCGCAATCGACGGCTGACGGCTCGATGACGCTGACCGTCACATTCAAGCTCGGCACGAACCTGGATATCGCTCAAGTCCTGGTACAGAATCGCGTCGCGATCGCGACGCCGCAGTTGCCTCAGGAAGTGCGAAACCTGGGAGTGACCGTGCAAAAGCAGTCGCCGGATTTGATGATGGTCGTCCATCTTCTGTCCCCTAAAGGGATCTACGACCAGGCTTACATAAGCAATTTTGCATTTCTCCAGATTCGCGATCCGCTCTCCAGGCTTGAGGGTGTGGGCAACGTGAATGTCTTCGGAGCGAGAGAATACAGCATGCGGATCTGGCTGAATCCGAACAAGATGTATGCTCGAAGTCTTACGAGCGACGACATTGTGTCGGCAATTCAGGCGCAAAATGTTCAGGTCGCGGCCGGGAGCCTTGGTGCTGAGCCCGCACCGCCCGGCACGGAACTCCAGTTGACTCTTAATACGCAGGGGCGCCTGATTACACCGGAGCAATTTGGACAAATCATCGTCAAGCGAGGGGATAACGGGGAGATTGTCTATCTGGCGGATGTGGCGCGCACCGAACTCGGTGCGAAAAGCTACAGCGTAACGTCCTATCTGGATGGCAAACCGGCTGTGGCGCTCGCCATTTTTCAGTTGCCGGGTTCCAACGCTGTAAGGACGGCTCACGCAGTGCGTGCTCTGATGCAGGAACTATCAAAGTCCTTTCCCCAGGGATTGGAATACACCATCGTCTATGATCCGACGCAGTTTATCGAGCAATCGGTCGAAGCGGTGATCCACACGCTCTTTGAGGCAGTAATCCTGGTGCTGATTGTTGTTCTTGTTTTCCTGCAGACATGGCGTGCGACGATCATTCCTCTTCTGGCGGTACCTGTCTCCCTAATCGGCACTTTTGCGGTCATGGCGGTCTTCGGCTTCTCGCTCAATAACCTGTCTTTGTTTGGGCTTGTTCTTGCGATCGGGATTGTTGTCGACGACGCGATCGTGGTCGTTGAGGCGGTTGAACACAATATTGAGCAAGGGATGCCGCCGAAGGAGGCGACGCAAAAGGCCATGGATCAGGTCGGCGGTGCTGTTGTTGCAATCGCGGTCGTGCTGAGCGCCGTGTTCATTCCTACGGCCTTCATCACAGGGATTACAGGGCAGTTTTATCGCCAATTTGCTTTGACAATCGCCGTATCGACGTTGATTTCGGCATTTAACTCGCTGACGTTGAGTCCGGCTCTTGCCGGGCTTCTGCTGAAGCCTCGCGACGCAAAAAAGGATTATCTAACCAAGGCCTTCGATCTGTTCCTTGGATGGTTTTTCCGATTGTTCAATAGTGCGTTTGGCGCCGGCGTCACAGGGTATGTCTGGATTGTTCGCAGGCTTCTGAGATTCGCGGCCATAGCGATCCTTTTCTACACCGGATTTCTTGTGCTGACCTATTTTGGGTTCAAAACCGTTCCGGTCGGTTTCATTCCGCAACAGGATCAGGGCTACCTCATTGCGTTCGCTCAATTGCCTGATGGCGCATCGCTTCAACGCTCCGAGGAAGTGCGCAAACAGATGTCGGAGATCGCGCGCAGCGTTCCCGGCATTATTCACACGGTGGAGTTTACCGGTTACTCCGGACTCGACGGCACAAACCGTAACAACACGGTTACAGCATTCCTTACCCTTGCGCCGTTTGAAGAACGCATCAAGAATCCTCGACTTACCGGCGTCGCGATAACGGGCGTCGTCCGTCAAAAATTCGCGCAAATCCAGGATGCCCGTGTACTCGTATTTCCTCCACCCCCGGTCAGAGGCATCGGCAATGCAGGTGGATTCAAGATGCAGATCCAAGATCGCCGGGGAGCTGGGCTGACAGCCCTTCAGGCGGCGACAGACCAGCTCATTGCGAAGGCGAGCGCCGGGCACGGGCTTGTGGGATTATTCACGAGTTTTCGTTCACAAGTGCCTCAGCTCTACCTCGATATTGACCGTCGCAAAGTAGAAACCTTGGATGTGCCAATCAATTCGGTATTTTCGACGTTACAGTCGTACCTGGGATCCACCTATGTGAACGATTTCAACTTCGTCAACCGCACGGATCAGGTGAATGTGCAGGGTGATGCGCCATTCCGAGTCCGGCCGGAGTCGATCCGCGACCTGTACACGCGCAACAACAAAAATCAAATGGTGCCATTGGGGACGCTGCTGGATATCCACGAAATTACCGGACCGGACAAGGTGATGCACTACAACATCTACCCCTCGGCTGAGATCAACGGAAACACGCTGCCTGGCGTCAGTTCGGGCCAGTCGATCGATGTGATGCAAGAATTGGCGAAGGAGACGTTGCCAAGCCAGTTCGGTTACGAATGGACCGAGCTGTCGCTCCAGGAAATTCTCGCAGGGAATTCCGCAGCTTATATTTTCCCGTTGTGCGTCCTCTTCGTTTTTCTCGTTTTGGCGGCGCAGTATGAAAGCTGGTCGCTGCCGCTGGCGATCATTCTAATCGTTCCGATGTGTCTCTTTGCCGCGATCAGCGGTGTGTTTATTCGAGGGTCGGACAACAATATTTTTACCCAGATTGGATTTGTGGTTTTGGTCGGCTTGGCGTGTAAGAACGCGATCCTGATCGTCGAATTTGCCAAACAGCAGATGGATGAGGGGCGAGACAGGCATGAAGCAGCTGTCGAAGCTTCCAGATTGCGGTTGCGCCCGATTCTGATGACTTCGTTCGCCTTCACTCTTGGCGTATTTCCACTTGTTCGCGCTGTTGGTCCCGGTTCGGAGATGAGACAGGCGCTTGGGACCGCCGTGTTCAGCGGAATGATCGGAGTAACATTTTTTGGCATCTTTCTCACTCCGGTCTTTTTCTCGGTAATAATGAAGCTCTTCGCGAGTTCGAAAGAAAAACCCCGCGTGGTTCAGACTCTGGCGGAAGACCAACCGGCTGCGCGGCACTGATCCAGATGTGCTCCGAGGCGACCGTTTGCAGACTTGCGCGAACCCAAGAATTCACCCATTCTGCAAACTCCTGCAACTTCTGACTCCCGAATTCTTGCATGAAAATAGCTGTTCTCTTTGGTGGAAATAGTTCAGAGCGAGACGTTTCGATTGCCAGCGGGGCCCAAGTTGCCAAGGCGCTGCGCCAAGCCGGGCATCATGTCATCGCTGTCGATACTTTCCGTGGAATTTTGTCAAACGATGAGCAGGAGATGCTGTTAGCGCGGGGCGTTGCCCCTGCGCCGCCGAGCGAACGTGATTTAATGGTCATTAAGGCCAAGACAGGTTCCATAGTGCAGCCATCCTACTTTGTGGATGCGGACGTGGTATTCCTGGCGTTGCATGGAGGGACGGGAGAGGATGGAACGATTCAGGCGGTCTTCAATGCTGCGGGTATTTGCTACACGGGAAGCGATCACGTCGGTAGCGGAGCCGCGATGGACAAGGATCTCGCTAAACGATTGCTGATCGCGGCTGGAGTTCGTACGCCTCGATGGTTGATGGCGCCGGTGGATTCTGATTTGGCGATTCGCGAATTTGGTTTGCCATTGGTTGTTAAACCCAATAAGCAGGGCTCTACCGTCGGCTTGACCATTGTAAAGGAATCCGAACAAATAGACGAGGCAGTTGCAGAGGCTTACCGGCACGATGACGAGGTAATGCTTGAGCAATTCATCCCGGGACGGGAATTCACGGTTGGAATTCTCGGTGATCGGGCCTTGGCAGTCGGCGAGATCATTCCGAAAAACTCCGAAATTTTCGATTACCAGAGCAAATACCAGGCGGACGGTGCGGAAGAAATCTTTCCGGCCGATCTGTTACCGGCAAAGGCGCGAGAACTACAAGAATTTGCCCTGCGAACGCATCGTGCATTGAAATTAAGAGATTACAGTCGGGTCGACTTTAGAATGGATGTGTCCGGCCAATTTTGGTGTCTTGAGGCAAATACGCTCCCGGGCATGACGGCGCGCAGCCTGCTTCCCCAATCTGCTGCTGCGGTTGGAATAACGTTCCCGGCGCT
>DATMQC010000279.1:0-5917 GCA_035567275.1 Chthoniobacterales bacterium
TTAATGACGCTTCGCAACACGGAATCGATGCGGACTGCTTATACAATTTCGGTCGATGCAAAAGAAGGCGTATCCACCGGCATTTCGGCGGCTGATCGGTCCCGCACGGTCCGGCTGCTTTCCGATCCCTCGACCGTCGCAGGAGATCTCGTTCGGCCCGGACACGTCTTCCCTCTCAGATACCGGGAAGGAGGCGTGTTGCGTAGAGCGGGACACACCGAGGCGGCGGTCGACCTGGCAAGGCTTGCCGGGCTTCGACCGGCAGGCGTGCTGGCGGAGGTCATCAATGACGACGGATCGATGGCGAGGTTGCCCGATCTTGTGCGGTTCAAGGAGGAACATAAATTAAAGATTTGTTCGATCGAGAATCTGATCGCCTATCGACGGGCGCGAGAGGTTCTCATCGAGCGGGAAGAAGTGGTTTCGCTTCCCACAGACTATGGAGCGTTCTCTCTGTATCTTTACCGTTCGGTTATCGACGACGTTCATCACCTTGCCCTGGTGAAGGGCACTATTTCCGGCGAAAAACCTACCCTTGTTCGCGTGCATAGCGAATGTCTGACGGGAGATGCATTTGGATCCCAACGCTGCGATTGCGGGGACCAGCTTCATGCCGCGCTCCAACAAATCGATGAAGCCGGGTCGGGCGTTCTCGTTTACATGCGTCAGGAGGGACGAGGTATTGGCTTGGCGGCAAAGATACATGCGTACAAATTGCAAGAGGAAGGACTAGACACCGTAGAAGCGAACCAAAGACTGGGATATCCGATGGATCTGCGAGAATATGGAACCGGAGCGCAAATTCTGGTTGACCTCGGCGTTCGCCAAATTCGTTTGCTGACTAATAATCCAAAAAAGGTGGTGGGTCTCGAAGGGTACGGTTTGAATATCGTTGAACAATTGCGTATCAAAGCCCCCGAGAATCCGCACAACGAACGCTATCTACGAACCAAGCGAATAAAGATGGGACATTTGCTTTAGTGTCCTGTCTCTGGGCGCAGGAGTTCGGGAGGTCAGAAACTGGTGCCCTTGCGCCTCCCGCCTTAAGGAGTAGAGTCCGGCACTCATGTCGACCAATTTTCCCACGCGACCAGAAAAGTTGATTGAGCCGACGCGATTCGCCATCGTTGCGAGCGAATACAATCGTGACTATGTGGATGGGTTGGTGAGCCACGCTATTGGCGAACTCAAAGTTATCGCTCCGCAAGCGGATGCCTCTGTCGTGCGCGTGCCAGGATCCTTCGAGATCCCGATTGCCGTGCAATCGGTTGCCAAGTATCAAAATCCAGACGCGATCCTGGCTTTTGGAGTAATTTTTGACGGCGAAACACTTCATGCTTCCTTAATCGCTACGGCGGTTACCGAAGCGCTTTTAGATATCAGCTTGACGCACGAGATCCCGATCTTGCACGAGGTGCTTGTCGTAAAAAATGACGAGCAGGCAAAGGCTCGTTGTTTGTCGCCGGAGATTAATCGAGGGACCGAGGCGGCGCGAGCTGCAGCGCGCATTCTTCAGACTCTTCGCAAGATACGGAAGGGGGCATAAGGTCGATGGGCAAACGTCGAGAAGGAAGGGAGGTGGCACTTCAACTTCTGTTCAATTGGGATTTGAACCTACGCGAGGCGCCACAGGCGAAGGATCTGGAACTGTTTTGGGAATTGCGCGACGTGGTCGCGGGGGTCCGTTCCTTCGCCACAACCGTTCTCAACGGAGTCATCGCTAATCAAGCAGCAATCGACTCCAAAATTGCGAAGTACACGGCAAACTACGAGCTAAAACGAATCGCGGCCGTTGATCGGAATATCCTGCGAATGGCAATTTATGAAATGCTGTACGCTGTCGATGTGCCGCCTATTGTTGCTATCAATGAAGCGATTGACATTGCCAAAAAATTCGGCACCGAGGAATCAGGGAAATTTGTCAACGGAGTATTGGATCGCGTGAAACTGGATCTCGACCGTCCTCTGAGGACTGCTTGCAACAAGCCAGGCTAAAGCGATGGCGATCGGATTTTTCAAGAACCTGATCCAACGATTCAGCGGCCGAGAAGTCGATTGGGAAGAACTGGAAGAAACTTTGATCCAATCCGATCTCGGCGTGCCAATGACGCTGCAGATCATTGAAAAGTTGCAGCAGAGTAAGGGCAGGATCACGGCTACCGATATCGTCCAGGTCACGCGTTCTTACATCGAGCAAACGTTTCCCTTAGCCAACTCGAAGCTTCGTCCGTTGCCGAATCGACCCAAAGTGATCCTTATGGTTGGTGTCAACGGTACCGGGAAAACGACTTCGGCCGCAAAGCTCGCGAATCTGCTGAAACAAGATCGCCATTCGGTGATGCTGGCAGCTGCCGATACGTTTCGAGCTGCGGCAATCGAACAGCTGCAGATCTGGGCCGATCGGCTGCAAGTGCCCGTTGTTACGGGCGAATACAGCGCGGATCCTGCCGCTTTGTGTTATGACGCGTATGCCGCGGCAAACAAGCGCAACATCGAGTTCCTCATTTGCGACACGGCGGGTCGGCTACATACGAAGCACAACTTGATGCAGGAATTGGGCAAGGTCGTTCGCACGTTACAGAAGCAGGATGAACAAGCTCCGGACGAATGTCTGTTGGTGGTTGATGCAACGACCGGCAGCAACGCCCTTGTTCAATCCAGAGAATTCAAGCAGGCAATCGGATTGACGGGATTGGTCGTCACGAAACTCGATGGATCAGGCAAAGCCGGCATAATCGTTGCCATCCAGAACGAACTTGGAATTCCACCCCGCTTTATTGGGACCGGCGAAAAGGTTACCGATTTTCAGTACTTCGATAAAGACGACTTTGTTTCGACCCTCTTGTAGGAGTTCGCCTGCAATACGCTATGACCTATGCGGCGCTTATCGGTGTGGTTTGGGTTTTCGCTCAAGCGTAAGCCGGTTAAGCTCTTCGTTCTCCATTTCCCGCATCGTGCGGGTATTCAGGTCTGCATCGACGAACGGGTCGCGGCCTTATCGTTCTTTTGGGGAGATCCTTCTGAATTCGTACCTGCCGCACACGCCGCGGGTATCGCGGTGCTCCATCAGGTTGGCTCGGTGGAGGCGGCGGTTCGCGCACAGCAGGCAGGGGTGGACGTGATCATTGCGCAAGGAGTTGAGGCCGGCGGACATGTGGCCGGTGAGGTTTCACCATGGTGCTTTTTGAGAACTCGGTTCGTCAGGGAATGGGTCGATCGCGAAACTGAAACGCAGGACTCCCGGTCTGACGAACCCGTCATCGGCCACACGGTCATCGGTGGTGCAGAGATACCGATTCAACGGTTCGTCAGTATGCCTCCAAACATCCATGCAACCGGAGACATTAAGTTGATGAGCCTCCTGGCGGGACAGTCCGTGCGTCTGGTAGACGAAATCCGGCCCGCTGCTGAAATCCTTCGTGAAACGGTCAACGGAGCTGAGCGCCTGATCCGTGAGCTTTCAGCAAAGGTGCACGAAAGCGGTCGGGCATAGGTGTTATTTAAATTTAGCCTGACCTTCCTACGCCGGGAAATTTCAGTTCGCCCGAACAGAGACGAATTCTCGGCTGGCCTCGATCCGGCGGCACGACCGAACGATCATCAGGATCATTCCGCCCATAATGGTTGCGACGCTGAAGAGCATAAATAGAACGCTCCAAGAGAAACCAGCGCTGATTCCACTTACTCCGGATGCACCAGCGACATTTGAAGGCTCCTTGCATCCGGGACACGCCATCAGAGAAGGGACAAAATTCATCAAAAAGAGACTAAGCCACACAAATGAGCGGAACATGGTCAGAATCTCATTTATTTCTCGCTCGCGCGCAAGAGGCTTCCGAGGTCAGTCAGCAGTCTTTGGACCACCTCCACAGATGAGCCATCGTAGCACGCTCGAATCATGCCATCTCCATCAACGAGAGCAAAAGTTGTCGTTCCAAAATGAACGGGCTCGCTACCGGACGCTTTCGCCTCCGCGTGAAATCCAGTTCTTCTAATGTCGTCTATTCGCCTCCTGTCGCCAGTCACAAACCGCCATCGTACGGAGGCCTCATAATGTTGCGCATAGCGCTTCAACACGCTTGGTGTGTCGTACTCAGGATCGAGAGTGAAGCTGACCAGCCTCAGGATATCGCTTCCGGAGAAATTCCGATCGAGTTCGGCAAAGTGGCTGCTCAGCACCGCATAAGGCCCCGGGCATCGTGTACAGATGAAGTCTGCAACCCAGATCTTTCCTTTTAACTCACCCATTCCCAACGAATGACCGTCCTGGTCAGTGAGTACGAAATCGGGCACCTTGCCTATTCTTGGAAGCGGGGCCGCACCCCTCGTTTCGGCTAGTCTCCAGGATCTATACGAAAAGAATATCGCTACCACGAGGGCTGCAAGAACAAGAACCCCGAATAGTTTTCCCCTTTGAGCATCGGGCCGGGACGACATAAGCCTTCATTGATCCTGACGCGGCGGGAGCCGCAACCAAAAAGTGTTTGGGATGCTGAGCCTACTCGCACGTCATGTCAGCGCTTGGTAGGGTCCGATCCCGCACCAGTTTCTGCTGAAATGACATCGAATCCACCCTTCCGGGTCGTCTAGAAACTGGTGCTGGATGCGACCCTACCTAGCGGATTTTGTGATCAATGCAGGCTCCGGCAGCGGAATAGCAGCGGTCTCGCTACAAAATATACAAAATCGTGAAGAGGAACACCCAGACGATGTCAACGAAGTGCCAATACAGACCTGTGCAGTCAAGAAAACCGTGCTGCCTCGGGGTGACTTTCCCCACGAGCGCCCTGATCAGTGCAGTGATGAGCAAGATCACACCGATCAGAACGTGAAGACCGTGAAAACCGGTCAGCACGAAGAAGCAAGAGCCCATGATACCTGCAGTGTTGAACCAGAACCCCTCACTACGGAGACTGGCCCACTCAAGAGCCTGATTGGTCAAAAACGCGGCACCCAAAAGGATCGTAAGCAACAACAGAAGTTTGCCACCTTTGCCTCTCTTGATTAATCCACTCTCGGCAAAGTGGAGAGTGAAGCTGCTGCTTATCAGACATAGGGTCGCCACGATCGTTTTGACCATCGTTTCCACGTTCTTCAGCGCTTCGGGCATGTCCCAGCCGCTTCCAGCTCCTCCGCGCAGCACCATGTAACCCCCGATCAAGCCAGAAAAGAGCATCGCTTCGGAGGCAAGGAACGTTAACATTCCAAAACGAACGATGTCAGGACCCTCGTTGTGAACTGTCGTGGCGGGAGCGTGCATGGTCAGATCTTTTGATAGATTGAGAGTTTCCAAAGAATCACGATTGCGCAGAGCGTGAGAGCGAAAATGACAATGGCAATAAGAAGGCGTCGATTTTTCTTACGAAGATTTTCATCCATCAGGAACGGGTAACCACGAGTGCCGCCATCGTCACCGGCAGATAAATAATCGAAGCCACAAACAACCGGCGGGCAGCTTGTTCAGTACCGGTAATTGCGAATCGAAATGACATCCAGATAAAATATCCTCCGGTGATAAGCGCAACGGGAAGATACCAGAAAGTCGTGAGTTCAAGCACCAGGGGTAGCAAACTGACGGACGTCAAGCCCATCGTATAGATGAGGGTCTGACGACCGGTCAGACTGCCGTCCGGATCGGAGCCGGTCAGCATGACAAAACCGGCTCTCTTATAATCCTCTCGGTACAGCCACGAGATGGCAAGAAAGTGAGGCATCTGCCAGAGGAACAGAATGGCGAATAGAATCCAACTCTCAAAATCAGCGTGCCCGCGTGCAGCGGTCCAACCAATGACCGGAGGAAGAGCACCCGGGATCGCCCCCACGATCGTGTTTAAAGTCGTGATTCTTTTGAGCGGAGTGTATACAAAAACATAGGTTCCAATCGTGATCGCGGTCAGAATGCCGGCATAAAAGTTGA
>DATMQC010000280.1:0-4803 GCA_035567275.1 Chthoniobacterales bacterium
GCGTCGAGAGTTCCCGGTATCTGCCGGTGGCGCAAAGCGAGGCTGGCCAGTGCCACCTGAAGGATCGCACTCGCACCAAGCGCTTCTCCGACCGCCGGCTTCGGCGCATAAACCGGCACGGAATGGAAAAGCCGGGTAAACGCCACCCTTTCAACATCATCAGCAAACGTACCGTTTGCGCTACTTACAATCAGGTCAGGCGCTGCTTCAGTATGCAACCTTTCAAAGAACTCGACTGCAACCGCAGCACTTTCGCGGTGGGAAAAAAATGGTTGCCCGGCAGATGATCCCGAGAGACAGATAGCCCCGGTTCTTCCGATCAGAACCGCCGCTGCTCCTTCCGCAAAAACGGTTCCGACAGAGCTTCCGTAAACCTCAAAAAATTCCTTGGTAGTTGCCATTCGCCAGCTTGCAAATGCATCAGCCAGGAGCCAATCCGCTTCCTCGGCGCCGACAACAAGGCATCGATCAAGATCAGGCTGCATCGCCAGAAGTTCCGTCGCGAAATGGAGCGCGCTCAAACCGACGGACGAATCTCCGACCAAGGTGTAGCACCGTTCGTCGATGCCCAGCAAGGCGGCCAGATGACTGGCTGCTGCGTTGTAGACCGTTTCGGGAAACAAAACGGGACTCGCTGCATTCGCACCCTGAGTCACTATCTCGTGGTACAGTCTGCGCGTATAAATCACGCCCCCCGAACAAATGGCAAAAACAATCGCGGTCCGTTCCTTGATTTCAGGCGCAGGTTTCAATCCCGCATCCGCAAATGCGTCAAATCCCGCGGCTGCTCCCAGAAGTGAGACGGTGCCGGATCTCCGGAGTCGAGGTTGGCGAGCAGCCTCAGATACAAACTTTGCAGGGACGGGACACCAATAATAATCCCGCTTGCCGAGGCGGCTCGCCATTATTTTCCGCGGCGCTCGCTGCCCCTGACAAAGCTGATCCCATGTCTCCCGCGCGGTAGGACCAAGTGGAGTGACAGCGCCGACTCCCTGAACAAAAATCTTCATACTCGCCTGAGGATAAGCGTGGCATTCGCGCCACCAAATCCGATCGAATTGGAAAGCGCAAATCGGAGGGGCGCCCGGCGCGAGGCGTTTGCGACGACTTTAAATTTCCAGATCGGATCCGGCTTACCGAAATTGATATTCGGAGGAAGAAACTGCTCTCGCAACGCGAGGACGCAAAAAGCGGCTTCGATTGCTCCCGCAGCTCCCAACGCGTGTCCCATCATGGACTTCGTGGAACTGACATGCACATCGTCGAGAAGCTCCGATATGGCAGAGCCTTCGGTGGCATCATTGAATATGGTCGCCGTCCCGTGGGCATTCACATAGTCGATTTCCTCGGGATCGATGCCTCCGGACCGAAGCGCGCGCTGCATCGCGAGCTTTGGACCTATTCCGGATGGATGCGGCTGCGTGAGATGGTACGTGTCGTTCGCCATGCCGTAGCCAACAACTTCAGCAACGGCAGTGGCTCCTCTCGCTGTAGTCGACTCTTCGGACTCCAGTATCAGGAACGAAGCACCCTCACCTAAAACCATTCCGGATCTTTCCCTGTCAAAGGGCCGAATTTTCTCCGAAGTCGCTGCCTGCAGCGAATCAAAACCGACGAAGACCAGCTCACAAATCGGATCGTATCCCCCGCACGCGACGCATGCCCGGAGCCCGGACCGGACTAACTCGAATCCGTGACCAATTGCGTTCGACCCGGAGGAGCATGCGTTTGCAACGATCTGCGTGGGAATTCGCAACCCGTTCGCGTTCAACGCATCCAACACCGGTTTTTGCGGCATGTAGTTTCCAACCAGTCGCGCTAATCCCTTGCGCGAGTGTGTCGCGAGCAATCGGCGATAATACAACTCTCCGTAACTCATGCCTCCGCTCGTTGTCCCGACAATCAGCAACTCCGGACAGGGTCTTTTGGCAGACTCGCGCGCTTCATGTAAAGCCATGGCCACCATGCGCGCGCTCCGGTGCAAACGCGAAGAACTACGCCGTTGCGGAAAGGCATCCTTCATCCATTCGTCCGGTATTTGCCCGGCGGTTTTGCAGCGGGTCCGGGAAACATCAAAGCTTCCGACAGTCGTCACGGCGTCTCGAGCGCAAAGCAAGGATTGCAAATTTGAATCAGAATCGGGACCAAGCGGTGAAACGATACCAAGACCGGTGACAAAAACTCGCCTCATTGCGCTCACCATATTCATTATTCTCCCGTTCCTTGTTTGGCGGTCAACGATTTCAAATCGATTGCTTCGAACCAACTTTCGCCTTGCCGCTTGCGCCGGCTACATTAGGGACTAGGCTTGCTTATGGGATCCCATTCGGATCATCTCGGACCTCCCGAGTATGCGTTCGAGCGTTTCTTGTGGATGATGGCGAACGCCGCAAGGTGGAAATGCCCGACTTGCGGCGAGCGACCCCTTTTTGTCCCGTCCTACAAAGTCCGCTCTCTCCAGGACTGGTTCATGCCTCTCGATGGCTGCCCACGGTGTGGCTATCCTTACGAGCGCGAACCCGGATACTTCCTCCTCTCGATTTTCGCCATCAACTACGGCGCCGGCGCGCTTCTTGGACTTCTCATTTATCTCGTACTCGATTTTTGGCTGAGGCTTCCAATCTGGTTGGTTCTAACACTGACCATCATTCCCATGCCGATATTCAATCTTTTCTTCGCCCGGCATTCGAAAGCATTCTTCCTCGCATTCGACCTCTTTTTCGATCCTCACCACGGCGAAGATGATGGCGGCAATCAGCGAATCGAACCGCCCGTATCGCCGCCGAAGACTCCAGGCTTCCAACCGATTAGCAAATTCTAGCTGGCATTCGCAAATCTTTCCGGTTCTCGGCATCAGCAGCAATGGCCCATTTCTCACGCTTCTGGGGCGTTCGCCCGTCCCTTGTCAAGCTCCCTTTTCGATGCGATATGGCCCAATGGAGTGGTTAAACCCTTCAGCCTTATTAGCCTTAATCGTAGTCACGCCCTGGAAGATTGTCGGGTGGTCCGGCAGCGCTATTTTCTCGATTCGTTTCTTCCTTCAGTGGATCGCCTCGGAACGCGCAAAGAAAAGCATCATTCCAGTCGGTTTCTGGGAGTGCAGCGTGCTGGGCAGCCTCTTGGCTCTGAGCTATTTTGCCATCTACCGTCGCGATTCGGTTGGCGTGCTCATGACTCTGGCGCCGTTGCCCTTGTACATCAGAAATCTGTATTTGAAATGGCGCGAAGTGCTGTCGGAAAGGAAGGCAAAAAGGTTCTCCGAAGCACCCAAGGAGTCGGAGATCGTGCCGGGTAGGGATCTTTTATGATTTATTTCGATAACAACGCCACAACCCAGCTGGATCCCCTTGTGCTGCAGGTCATGGTTCCCTTTCTCGAGAACCAATACGGCAACCCTTCAAGTATCTATTCCTTCGGCAGGGCTGCGGCAAAGGCGGTGGCTACCGCGCGGGAGCAGGTGGCGGCCCTGCTGCGATGCCAGCCGTCGGAGATCGTTTTCACAAGCTGCGGAACAGAGTCCGACAATAGCGCGATCCAGTCCGCATTATTAATCGATCCCGACCGGAAGCATCTGGTCACCAGCAAGGTGGAGCATAGCGCAATAATCAAACACGCCGAAGCCTTGGCGCGCCGCGGTTATGAAGTCACCTGGCTGGATGTTGATTCGAACGGGATGATCGACCTCAATGAATTGGAGAGCGCCATTCGCGAAGACACCGCGATCGTTTCTCTGATGTGGGCGAATAATGAGACCGGCGTCCTTTTTCCAATCGAAGAGGCGGCGGAAATATGCCGATCAAAAGGCACTCTTTTTCATACGGACGCGGTTCAGGCTGTGGGAAAGATCGATATTGATCTCGGCCGCGCGCCGATCAGTCTCCTGTCTCTCTCTGGACACAAACTGCATGCGCCAAAGGGAGTCGCGGCGCTTTATGTGAACCGTCGTACCAAGTTTAATCCTTATCTGCTGGGTGGCGGTCAGGAAAACAAGAAACGCGGTGGCACCGAAAATACGGCTTCGATTGTGGCTTTGGGCCGCGCGGCCGAGTTGGCTTTTGCTGCGCTGAAGGAAGAAAGGGTCCGCGTCAAGGCTCTCCGGGATCGATTTGAGGAGGGACTGCTGGAGAACGTCTCGTCCCTTCAAATCAATGGTGATCGGACCCGGCGACTACCTAACACTTCCAATGTCGCGATTGAGGGCGTGGACTCGGAGGGAATGCTTATGCTCTTGGACCAACGCGGGATTTGTTGTTCAGCGGGTTCGGCGTGCACTGCCGGGTCTCTGGAGCCGTCACACGTTCTAAAGGCAATGGGGTTCTCAAATGATCATGCACGCGGGAGCCTGCGTTTCTCATTCAGCCGCTTCAATTCTCAGCCGGAAGTCGAGCGGGCATTGCAAATTATCCCAAACGCAGTGGAAAAGCTTCGATCAATGAGTCGCGGTTTCCTCGCAGCTTAGCCTGGCACCTAAAATCAGACGGATCGAGAGCGTTTTTTACAAACGGCGTCAAGTCTATGATTTGATGGGCTGGTTTTTTTCCGTCTAGCGCGTTTCACGTTCCGTCGGGTCTCGGTAAGCGTCGGTGTACAAGTGCGGTAGGGGCAGATCTCCGAGCTGCCCGCCGAGAATAACGCCCTAGTCTTGCGAGTCTGCCTTGCTATAACGGCCGCCTCGGAGATCCGGCCCTCCAATCATTGACGACTGGGCCTGTTTTAAATGGCGAACCTCGAATTTCCAGGTCGAAGAGAATCGGCCGCGGCAAGTCCGGCGCGACGAATTCAAAATCCTTCGTCTGGGCGATT
>DATMQC010000281.1:0-5109 GCA_035567275.1 Chthoniobacterales bacterium
CACGCGGCGTCGCTCCTTCAGGGTTTCCCCCATTGAGAAAAATTCTCGACTGCTGCCACCCGTAGGTGTCTGGACCGTGTCTCAGTTCCAGTGTGGCTGGTCGTCCTCTCAGACCAGCTACCCGTCGAAGCCTTGGTAAGCTGTTACCTTACCAACAAGCTGATAGGCCGCGAGCTCCTCTGAAAGCGCCAGGTTGCCCCGGCTTTAATTTTGCAATCACATGCGGTATTAATTCGCCTTTCGGCGAGCTATCCCCCACTTCCAGGCAGATGACTCACGTGTTAATCACCCGTTCGCCACTGGCCCAACCTAGCATTGCTACCAGATTAGACCCGTTCGACTTGCATGTCTTATCCACGCCGCCAGCGTTCGTTCTGAGCCAGAATCAAACTCTCCGTTGAAAGTATTGAATCATCCGGGCAATGAGTGAGACTCATCTTGGCGGATAACGATCCTGGCCATATTCATTCTTTGCCCCTTTTTCCCGTTGGTACAGGTCAAAGGGCAAGGTTTGTCGGCCATTAAAAATAAGATTCAAAAGAATCTGACGTATAACGCACAACACAATTTTTGCTGACTTACCATTCTGAAGTCTCCCAAAGAAACTCAGAACCAAACTTTCAATGAACCACGCTCTCTCGCTTTCAGGCGACAAAAAAAACTCAACTTCGACCTCCGGCTAAACTGGTTTTACCAAGTCAATTCAACCGGGACAAAATTGAGTCAATTTGAAGTCCCAAAAACTATAAGAACAGTTCCGCCAGAAGCGGAGCTCTGATGTCAATCACCAGAGCATATTACCATAACCTCGAAAGCTCGTCGGTCAACGTGATTTTTTGTAAAATCTTTGTCTCCTCCTTCAAGGCTCCCCCGCTTTTTTCCAAACGGGACGAGCAGAATAGCCATCCATTCGAAACACGCAACAGATATTTCAGAAATATTTTTCGTGATCCCCTTGCCCCTCGACGACTCGATCACAAATGGGATCAGCAAATGGGATTCCACCTGCTGCACAAAGAAAATCCCCAGATCCAGTGTCCTGTCCTATTCGAAAATCCAGGACAAGAGTTTCATTCAGTGTTTTCAAACCAGCGAAATGCCTTCGCAACGGGAAGCCCGACCTGATCAAGAATCCTGTGGACGACCGTGTCCACGAGTTCCGTGACGGTTTGCGGACGGGTGTAAAAGGCCGGCATGGCGGGGAGAATGACTGCGCCGGCCTCCAGAAGCAGACAACAATTCCGGGCTTGAATCAGGTTCAGGGGCGTTTCGCGGGGAACAATGACCAGCTTGCGGCGTTCCTTGAGAAAGACGTCGGCTGCGCGAAGAATCAGTGTTTCACTGGTACCCGCCGCGATGCGGCCAATCGTTCCCATGGAACAGGGAACGATAATCATCGCGTCAAAAAGCGTCGAACCGCTTGCGAAAGGGACGTTCATGCTCCGGTCGTTGTGCTCGATTACAGCCTGAGGAATGCGTAAATTGTCCAGCTCGTCGTGTACGATCTGTTTTGCAAACGCACTCATGACAAGGTGCACTTCGTGGTACGAAGTATCGATCTGATCGAGTAACCGCTGCAAATAGATGGCGCCGCTGGCGCCGGTAGCTGCGATGACAAGCTTCATTTAAGCGAAATGATGTCATCGAGCCGGTTTCGTTTCATGAGAGATCGATGGTTCGATGACGTCCGTTTCCTCTCCGCAGAACAAAGCTATTACAGAAATCCTCCAGTGCTGAGGCGCTGGGTGAGTCCTTTGAAACGGGTGTAGGTCGCGCTATAGAGATCGACGGTCCCTGCAGCCGGGACTGCCCTTGACGACTCGTCCAGTTTAACTGTCGCATCGATCAATTCCCCGAGATTGGCCGACTTGTTGTTGACTAGCCGATCGACCCAAGCGCCGTGCATCGCGGCACCGAGGGCCGCCCCCTCCGCGGTCGCGAGGCAAACGACCGGAACGCGGAAAATATCGGCGCAAATCCGACGCCAGACAGAGCTTTTGCTCCCTCCGCCGGTAAGACGGATTTCGGCAGGCTTGATACCGAGGGAACGGAAGCGATTGAGGCCGTAGGCTAATCCTAAAGTGGCACCCTCCATGACGGCTCGCGCAACATTGGCAGGGGTCATGTTCGTGGTCGTCAAACCGTGGAACACTCCTACACTATTTGGCAGGTTTGGGGTGCGCTCACCTGTGAGATAGGGCAGAAATACTATTCCACCGGCGCCCGGAGGCGCCTCGGCTACGGCGCTGTTCAACCGGGCGATATCCCACCCGAAGAATTTCCTGACATGTTCAGTAGCCACGGTCACATTCATCGTGCAAACCAGCGGAAGCCATTTGTCGGTACTGTCGCAAAACGCGGCGACTTCACCCTGCGAATCGATCACCGGTTCGGCCGAATAGGCATACACGGTTCCGGAGGTTCCAAGGCTGGTCGTAACAACACCCGGTCGTACGTTACCCGTCCCGATAGCACCCATCATGTTGTCTCCGCCGCCAGCTGAAATAATCGGGCTGGTTTTGAGCCCCCATTTTTCGCGCAAATTTTCGCGGAGCAATCCGACCGCTTGGCGGGAAGAACCAACCGGCGGAAGCTTTTCCAGCAAAGCTTCATCGATAAATTCGATGACAGGTTCGCACCATTGGCGCGACTTAACGTCAAGCAGTCCCGTGCCTGAGGCGTCTCCATACTCCATGCGCTTCTCGCCGGTCAGCCAAAAATTGATGTAGTCGTGAGGCAAGAGGATGCTCTCCACGGAAGCGAAATTCTCCGGTTCATTCTGTTTGAGCCAAAGAATCTTTGGTGCAGTCCAACCAGGCAACATGGTGTTGCCGATGAGCTTGATTAAAGCGGATTGGCCACCGAACTCCTCAATAATTTCTTGGCATTGCTCGGATGTGGAAGTATCGCACCAGAGCTTGGCGGGACGAATTACCTGGCTGGAGGAATTCAACACGACAAGACCATGCTGCTGACCGCTGACGCCGATCGCGCGGATCTCATGTTTTCTCTCGCCAACCTTCGAAAGACACTCGCGGATGGTCTTATCGACAGCGTTGATCCACACCCTGGGATCTTGTTCCATGTGACCGTCGGGAAGGCCGGGGATTAGATCGTAATTCTGTTGTGATGCCGCCAAGATAGCGCCTGTCGAAGAATCGACGACGATAGATTTCGTGCTCTGTGTGCCGCTGTCGATGCCGATGTAAAGCATACTGCGATCAAATTGCCACAGATGGAGCGCTTCCCACAATACTCAAAACTTCGCCAGCGCGATTCTACCGTGAATCCATAGCCCAAAAGCGCCGAATGTGGCAATTTGGTAGTCTATGGTTAAGAAACTCCTGCACACCCGCTACCGGGTATCCGACCTGGAAAAGACGGTCTCGTTCTATAAGGACGTGCTTGGGCTGGAAGAGATTCACCGTTCGAAATCTCCACGCGGCTCTGAGCTCGTCTTCTTCAAAGCACCAGGGAGCGAAGAAGAGATCGAGATTTGCAAATTTGACGGCAGCGGTCCGGTCAACGTCGGATATGACATTACGCATCTCGCATTCGAAGTAGACGATCTGGATGCGTTCGCCAAGCATTCGGCCTCCAAAGGCTACCCTCTTTCGGACGGACCCACTCCGACCGGAGGCGGCGGCGTGATTGCATTTGTCGACGCGCCGGAAGGGTATGAGGTGGAGTTGATTCAAAGGGCCAAATAAAACGAACGGATTGAAAAAAAGGTGGGACGGCGCGGGAGGCCGTCCCTCCCGGGAAAGCGCGCACCGATTCGAGGAGATGAACCCGTGCGGTGCTAATCCTGGTACCGGCAAATCGCCGGGCCACAAACTTACACCGTTTCCCTTCGCTTAATGAGGTTCCAGAAGTCGGTGAAAATCCGATCCGGAAAACCAAGCGCCTTTGTGAGCCGGAATTTCTTCTCAAGCGGGTTTTCAATCGAGCGAAGCCGTACGAACTCCCGCCGAGAAATCCAGCCTCTGATCCAGGACCAGAAAACCGAGGTCACGACGGGATAATCGCTGCCGTACAGCAGCCGCCGTGGATCGTCGCGGAGCCTGTCGATTGTGCGCAGGTGCGTGAATTGCGACAAAGCGGAGATATCTCCGAAAAAGTTAGGAAAGACTCTCCGCATCTGCTCGAACTGATCAAAATAATCCGGATCCCAAGGCAAAGCCGGCGCGCCGCAATGAGCAGCGATGACTGTGACACCACATTCGAGAGGGAGCCGGAGAGTTTCGACACTTCGCAAATCGTATCGATGTGTTGGGAGCGAAAACTCGCCACCCGTGTGCGCCAACAGCGGAAGCTTAAGCCGGGCGACCTGTTCCCAGAAGGGTTTGTAACGGGTGTGGCTGCATTCTACGATTTGGACGCAAGGCAGCAGTTTCAAAAGAACCGCACCCGCTTGAGCGCACCGCTCGAGTTCGTCAAGCGCATCCTTGCGACCCGGGTGAATGGATATTCCGGCCAGAAACTCCGGGAAACGCCGGGAAAGAGCAAGCACATAGTCATTCGGAACAAATAACCCCGACAGTCCCGGATGGCGCCGTCCGTGTTCGTCATACACATCGTCACACGCAAGGATCACGGCTTGGTGAAGGCTTGACTCTTTCACCCAGGTTCGCAATCGCTCCACAAAGAGAATGTCCAGGGCGGGATCCCCGGCTGAGGCTCGCAGTCCGATGTGCCGCGCCATCATCCGAATGAAAGGATGCTGCCACCAGCGGATACTGAAGCGGCATCCGGACCCCGATTTTCCATTCCCTAACACATGGACATGAATGTCGACCGGGTGAGAGGCATCCAACATAGAAATTTTTCTGGGGATTCGATCTTTGCGGACCTGGTTTTTGGACTGGGTTAAACAAAGCGGACAATGGCCGCAAGGGAGACGACGCTGATGAAGAGCCAGAGAAGGACGCCCTGCAGGAACGGTCGCCAGCCAACCGCGCGAGCCGCCGAGGCGAGCACAAAAAAGCCTATGAACCAGGGTGCCTGCACCTTGGGCTGATTCCGGGCCTCGGTTTTGCCGCCCGGTTTGCGCGGCCAGAAGATGGCTGTTGCGCCCAGCGCCACGGGAATAATCCAAAGCGCACGAGC
>DATMQC010000282.1:0-7538 GCA_035567275.1 Chthoniobacterales bacterium
TTGCACTGAGTCGTTCTCGTTTCGGTATTTACGCCTCTGAGCCGAGCGTTTAAGCTTCCTGTAATTATTACCTCTCCCAGAACTATGACGCGTATCGACGAAATCGAAGGTATCGGGGCAGTTTACAGTAAGAAGCTGGAGGCGGCCGGCATTCAAAGCGTAGAGGCGCTTCTTCGGGAAGCGGCAACGCCCAAAGGCCGTTGAGCGTTATGGCTTCCTGAGCCTGGGGTAGCAAATGTAAAAAAAAATGAAAAAGCGGGTTGCGCTTAACCAACCAGTCAACTAAGCTGCTCCCGTGAGACGAGAGTCCGATACCAGAACCAAACTTCTCCAGACCGCTTTACAGTTGATCTGGGAGAGCAGCTATGGGTCGGTCAGCGTCGATGACATCTGCAACCGCGCAGGCGTTAACAAGGGAAGCTTTTACTACGCTTTCAAGTCCAAGGCCGAGTTGGCCGTTGCTGCTTTTGAACATCATTGGAACGAGAAACGTCCGCTTTACGATGAAATCTTTTCTTCCCAGGTTCCGCCTCTGACCCGTCTCGAAAATTATTGTGACTATGCCGTCCGGGATCAACTCGCAAAATATGAGAAGGTCGGCAAGCTTTGCGGATGCCCTTTCAGCTCGATAGGCTCGGAGCTGAGCACCCAGGATGAGCAGATTCGTCGAAAGGCCCAAGAACTCGGCGAGCGGACGATGAAGTATTTGTCGACAGCGATCCGAGACGCGATTGCCGAGGGTTCTATCGACGCTAGAGATCCCGCTGAGTTGGCTCGCGAAGTTTTCTGCTACGCCAAGGGTTTGATCGCGGAGGCGAAGATCGAGAACAATCCGGATATTCTCAAATGCCTCAAGAAAGGGGTCTTCCGCCTCGCGGCGGCAAGATCGATGGCGGCGCTCTCCTGATCAAGATGCAGGTTCAGAAAGGATTTTTTTTTGTCTACGCCTTAACTAACTGGTCAACTTAAATCTATCGCTTAAGTACCTGACTTTCCCTATGAAAACTGTCAACCCGTCAAACAACGAAAAGCTTTTGACCGATCGCATCGCAGCTTGCAACTTCGAGCTTCCATTGAACTTTAAGGAGATTGCCGAACTGTCCGAGCGGTGCGAACCGATCTATCGCAAAATCCGTGCGACCAACTCGTTCACTCCGCCACTGACTTTCGTCGTGCCAGCGTACCAGCTCGTGGCCTCGATTTCACGCTTCGTGGAGTAAGCGCCTCGGCCTGGATTTCACAACTATCAGCAAAACGAGATCGTTTCAGCGGTTCCATCCGCTTTGCCGACGGCGGCGTTTGTCGCAATCCCGATAAAAAGGCCGTGCTCAACAACCCCTGCAATTTGATTCAGATTGAGCGCTAACGATTCCGGGTCGGCAATTGCTTGAAGATGACAATCCAGAAGATAGTGACCGCTATCTGTAATCAGCGGTTTCTCGGTACCTCCCCGGACGTCGATCCGAACATCGGCGTATCCGTTCCTTTTGAATAGATTTTGGAGGTGCCTTTCCGTGCTTCGCCATGCAAAAGGGACTACTTCGATCGGGAGAGGGAAGCGCCCGAGCCTTTGGACCTTCTTCGACTCATCGACGATCGCGACCATTTTGCGCGACGCCGAGGCGACGATTTTTTCCCACAGCAAATTAGCGCCTCCCCCTTTGATCATGCGTCCTTTGGCGTCAATTTCGTCGGCACCATCGATTGTGAGGTCCAATTGCTCCACGTCGTTCAAGTCTGCCAGGGGAATGCCGACCTCCTGCGCGAGTTCGCCAGTAGATTTTGAGCTTGGTACGCCGACGACGCGCAGACCGTCTTTCACGCGCTCGCCGAGAATTCGGACGAAAAAGCGCGATGTCGTACCGGACCCAAGGCCAATTGTCATTCCATCTTGAAGGAAGCTTTCGATCGCTTTCGCGGCTGCTGCTCGCTTTGCCTCGTCCTGTGGGGAATTTGCTTGCATAAGTGATCCAAGTTAGATTCAGCAGTCACCATACACGTCCAAGGGAGATTCACCACAAAGACACAGAGGACACGAAGGTTTCTTTTGGGGTTACCCGAGGACAGCGCCTTCGCCGGCGTTGCAAATACATCTCTCCTTCAGCAACTGCCGCCAACAACGCCAAATTTAAACGCGCTCAAGCGCGGAGAGCCCTTCCAATCGATCTTCTTCTCCCCTGCAGATCTTCGTGCTCTCTGCGCCTCTGTGGTGAAATTCCTCCTTCCCAGCGTCACGGAAGACGTTCTCTAATCGACTTCAGGATGTCGGTCACCACTGCATCTCTAGGCTTGGGACCAAGATTTCCTTTGCCGTGAATTCGTACACTGATCGAGTTGGACTCGACATCACGCTTTCCGAGCACAAACATGGTATGAACTTTCATCTGTTCAGCGCGGAGAATTTTGCCGCTGACCTTGTCGGCAGAAAGATCGAGCTCGGCTCGGACTCCGTGCTGACGAATTTCCTGATGAATGGATTTCGCATAATCCACTACGGCCTCTTCGGTACTGATTGGTAAGATTCTGACTTGCTCAGGATTTAACCAGAGCGGGAAATTGCCGGCATAATGTTCGATTAAAAATCCGATAAAACGCTCATGCGTTCCGAGCGGCGCCCGGTGGATGCAGAGCGGAGTTTTGGCGGCATTTTCTCGGTCCCGATACACGAGTCCGAAACGCTTAGGAACCGCGAAATCGACTTGGTTAGTAGCGATCGAGAACTCGCGTCCGATAGCGCTCCAAACTTGCACGTCAATTTTCGGCCCATAAAAGGCCGCTTCATTCGGAACCTCGATGTAGTCTATCCCCGAGTTTTGCAATACCCGACGAACCATGTCCTCGGTCTGGATCCAAAGATCCGGCTCGTCGACGAATTTTTCTCCAAGATGGCTCGGATCATGCGTCGAGAAGCGCATTAGATACTTGTCGATTCCGAAGATCTTAAAGTACTTCAGGTACATCTCATTGACCGCTAAAAATTCCTGTTCGAACTGCTCGGTGGTACAATAAATGTGCGCGTCGTTCATCTGCATGGAGCGAACACGCATGAGGCCGAATAGTTCACCACTCTGCTCATAACGGTAACATGTTCCGTATTCCGCCAAACGCAGCGGCAACTCCCGATAGCTTCTCGGTACTGCTCCAAACAGTTTGTGGTGGTGGGGACAGTTCATCGCTTTCAGGTAGTAGCGATGCCTGGCGCTATTCGGGTCGCCCTGAGTTTCGGCAATCTCCATCGGAGGGAATATGGAGTCTTTGTAGTAGGGCAGATGGCCGCTCAGGAGGTACATGCTTTCCCTCGCCAAATGTGGCGTTCTAACGCGTTGATAGCCCGCTGCAAACTCAGTTTCTTTAGCAAGTTTCTCAAGTTCTTCGACCAATACAGTGCCGCGCGGCATCCACAGAGGCAAGCCAGGGCCGACATCGTCCGGATCGAAAGTGAAGAGTTCCAGTTCCTGCCCAAGCTTCCGATGATCTCGCTTCTTCGCCTCTTCGAGCATGGCGAAGTACGCGTCAAGCTCGCGCCTCGTTTTGAAAGCCGTCCCGTAAACCCGCTGAAGCTGTGGATTTCGCTCGTCCCCTTTGTAATAGGCACTCGCCAGTCCGGTGAGTCGAAACGCGCCAATGTTTCCAGTGCGTGCGACGTGTGGCCCGGCGCAGAGATCGGTGAAATCACCATTGCGATAAAGAGAGATTTCCTCGTCTTCTGGTATTGAGCGGATAATATCGAGCTTGAACCTGCTCGGGACTGTGCGAGCGCTTAAGGCAGCTAACCGTCCCTCCTCGGCCATTTTAATGGCCTCATCGCGGCTGACTGCAATCCGTTCGAAAGGGTGATTTGCCTTGATCTCCTTGTTCATCTCCTGCTCGATGCGAGGAAAATCCTCTGGCGTGATGCGGTGACTCAGTTCGAGATCGTAGTAAAACCCGTTCTCGACGGGTGGCCCAGCGGCGAATTGCGCCTCGGGCCAAAGGCGCAGTACGGCCGTCGCGAGCACGTGTGCGCACGAATGACGAATGCGCTGCAACTCGCTTGTTTGATCATGCCGTTTGGTGGTGGTTTCTTGAGGTATGTCAGCCATGTGCTCCTGATAACAAATCATTTTGCATCTGTGCGGTAGCAAGAAGAAAGTGGGGCGGCACAGCGGAAGCCGTCCCTCGCCGTCTTCAGGAACTGGTGGTGGGGGCTACTGGTTTGCAACTCTTTCGGGTGACTGGTAGGGTCGTATCTCCGAGGCGACCGGTTTAACGGTGAGGTCGCAAGTTCGGGGCGACCAATGCTGACGGTCCGCTCGGAGATCGGACCCTACCGCCGCCCGCCGAAGCGACGTATGCAACGAACTTGAAATTTCTATTTTCGATTGACTGATTCCCTGATTCGTCCGTTGGGCTTCGGTTGAGCAGAAGATGATCCGTCTGACTTCCGCTGAGTGAACTGCCAGTTCGAGACTCTGATATAGGTCTTTGAGCGTTTGTTGCCTTGATCGTCTTCCCAGCGATCCTGTCGCATCATCCCTTCAACAAAGAATTCCTGGCCCTGTTTCGCAAGCTTCGCGAAATTTTCTGCCGGGGCGCCCCAGATTTTTATATCGAGATAGGTAGTTATCTGCTGGCGTTCATTTGAATCATCCGTGTAAAATTCATTATTGGCCAGTGAGCCATTGACAACCTTGCTTTTTCCGACCTCAATCAATTCTGGGTCGGCTGTGAGGTTGCCGGTGAAAAAGATCCGATTGATCATCATAACTTAAATTTGATTTGTTTGAGTATTGATTTGCAAGATGGACGACTGTGCAGGATCGGATCGTACTTGAACCCGAAGAATACAGCAAGAAAAAAGAACGTTATTATAGAGTGTTATAAGAAACAGGGTGAGCAGAGATCTTTGACGCGTTTTCGCCTTAACTAAGGAAGCGCTTGCCACACTGCTTCAGGGACGATGAAGAGCCGGACGATTGCAGATCGTTTCAGATTTAGACAGATATGTTCGTCGAAACGTGGCGAAGATGTATTCTCAAGGTCAGAGAATGGTTCAATGTCCAGAGCACCTGGTTCATAGTAAAGCGCCTTCCGAGAAACCGCTCCTTCTTTATGATGGCGAATGCTACTTTTGTTTGCGTTGGATACGCCGGTGGCAGCAGAAATTTTGTGACAACGTCGATGTCGCTCCGTTCCAGTCGCAGCTAGGCCGGTTCGACCAAGACATTCCTATCGAGTGTTTTCAATCGGCGATTCGACTGATAACCACCGACGGAAAAGTGTACGGGGGCGCCGAAGCCGTATTTCGCGCCTGGAACGATGGATCTGGAATAGGAAGGGGGCTTGGACTCTGGTGCTACCAAGTGGTCCCGGGATTCGCTCCTTTATCGCGCGTTGCATATCAAGCCGTGGCCCGCCATCGCGAATTGGCTTCTCGAATCACGACATTGCTTTGGGGCCGCGGAGAGTATGCCGTTTGCCGCCCTACGTTTTACGCGGCTCGCCGTTGGTTTCTCCGTCTGATCGGGGTGGTCTATTTCATTGCGTTCACCTCTTTTTGGACTCAGGTCGACGGTTTGATTGGTTCACACGGCATTCTCCCTTCGGGGTCCTGGCTGGAGGCTGTCCGGAGCCGATTCGGAACGGACTCGTACAGGCTGTTTCCGACACTCTGTTGGCTCAATAGCAGTGATTGGTTTCTTCATTTATTGTGTGGGCTAGGTGTTTTCTTGAGCCTGTTGCTCATGGCAGGAATCGCGCCAACGTTCTGCCTTATATTGCTTTGGGCTTCCTACCTTTCGCTGAGCGTTTCGGGGCAGGTATTCATGAATTTCCAATGGGACTACCTTCTCCTGGAGGCCGGCTTCTTCAGCATCTTCCTCGCCCCGTTGCGCTTGCTTCCCTCCTGGCGAACCGAAACGCGCATCACGCACCGGGCGCATTTTCTTCTGGGTTGGCTCCTGTTCCGTCTTATGCTGATGTCCGGGGTCGTCAAATTGACCAGCGGCGACGAATCCTGGTGGAATCTAACCGCGCTTCGCTACCATTATGAGACGCAGCCGCTTCCGACTCCGCTAGCCTGGCTGGCCAACCAGGGACCGCCGTGGTTTCAGGCTGGGTCGACCATGCTGATGTTTGCCACGGAGATTGGAGCGCCTTTTGTGCTGTTTGCTCCACGCAGGCTACGCTTGCTCGGAGTTGCTGCTCTGATCACTCTGCAGGTATTAATAGCCCTGACCGGCAACTATTGCTTTTTCAATTTGCTGACGATTAGTCTTTGTCTGCTCTTCGTTGATGACCATGTATGGCCGCGTTACAGGACCCTGAGAACGGTTGAACCTGGCGGCATTCGCTGGCCTGGATGGTTGATGATTCCGCTGACCGCCTTTGTTTTGTTATGCAGTGCTCCATTGCTTTGGGATGCGTTTTTTCCGGGAGCAGGCTGGCCGCAGCCTCTAGAAGAGGCGTATGCCTATATCGAACCGTTTCGATCGCTCAACGGTTACGGATTATTTCGGGTAATGACAAAGACCCGACCCGAGATAATCGTGGAAGGAAGTCAAGACGGCGTGACGTGGCAGCCGTACGAATTCAAATACAAGGCTGGAGATGTTCGTCGCGCGCCTCCGATTGTCGCTCCACATCAGCCCCGCCTTGACTGGCAGATGTGGTTCGCAGCACTGGATGACGTGAATCGCGAGCCCTGGTTTGTTAATTTTCTGGCGCGCCTATTGCAGGGCTCGCGTTCGGTGCTTCAACTGATGAAAGAGAATCCGTTTGGAGATTCGCCGCCCCGCTATGTTCGCGCGAGGCTGTTTCAATATCATTTCACCGATTTTCGCGAGAAAGAGGAGACCGGCGCCTGGTGGAGGAGAGGGGACGAAGAGGTTTACTGCCCGGCCTTAAGCTTGCAAACGGACTAGCCCGAAAATCTCACGAACCAAAGCGCTCGTGAGATTTTCGCGCTATAGAGCCGCCCAGGAGGCGGCTCCGGAGGCAAATTGGATTTAAACAGAATGAACAGGGTATCGGGCTTGCTTCCCAGGTTTGTGAGCGATGCGAGCTCGGGAGTTCTGCATCTGAGCCCATTTGTCGCTGATATAGGGCAATCCGTGCGGATTAGTCCGCTTATGATCGAGAGGAGGACTAAGGCATCGCGTTTCCCTCAAAAGCGAAAGGTTCTTGAGTCGAAGGGCTTGTTGCAAAGCCGTAGCCGCGGGGGGGACCCAGGTGCTTGACGTCCGACGAGGCGTTCGTTCATTTAGGGAGGGACGGCCTCTGCGTATAAGCGCAAATTTAAGCGGTGCAGCGCACACAAACGCGCTACGAAGTAGGCGAACCGTCTCGGTTTGCGCGGTTTTGGGGCGGCGTGCAAAGCGGGGACGCTTCGCCTACTTTGCGCTTAAGTTAACGGTATGCGGCCTCTGTGCCGTCCCATTTCTCTCCTTGTTCAGGGGGTCAGAAATAATTAGCCGGACGGCACGGAGGCCATCCCTCCTATGGAAAGCGAACCGATTTCCGAAACGTCTGCGGTCCCCTCGCAGCTGTTGCAGGCCGCA
>DATMQC010000283.1:0-8798 GCA_035567275.1 Chthoniobacterales bacterium
ATTCTCAAGCGCAGCAAACATTGCAAGAATGTGCTGCATTCGCTCTTCTGGTGCGAGCTGCTCCAAATAAGCTTCAAATCTTTGACTGATCCCAAAGGTCCAGGCGTCCGCCCGTGCCTGCGCCATAACCATGTCAATCTCTGCATTTCTTGCTGTTTTGTTTCGTTCGATCGGCCTCAGATTTTTCGTTTCTGAGTGCCGGTCTTCAACCCCCGTACAACGGGATTGCGCTTTCAGAGTTTCAGGGTTTTCGCGAAATTTTTTGACACGTCCTGCGAAAAGTCTTTTCCTACCAGTCCGACCTCGTTGAACGTCTAACCCATTGTAAATCAGGCGATTCCAGCACCAGTTCCTGGAGAACGCATGGAAGCCGACCTTGTTAAACGCCAGTGTCGCTCACGAGCCGCTACCTGCTTCTGTGGCCGCACAAGTACGCGAAAAATAGTGGTTTCTTGTCGCTTGGCGCGTGCTGGCGAGAAGACCACGGTGACCTATACCAAGCCAGCGGGATCCAGTTGTGCGGCACTCTGCTTGATCTATGTGCCTCCCCGGTGGCGCAGACTGCACGCCACCGAGGGCATGTATTGGCTCCCAGAGGAGGTACTTCAGAACCGGCAATCACGCAAGCGAAATTTGCGCTCGACACACAATATATGCCCTAATCGTACGCATAGGCCCCAAGATATGGTGTTAGCAGCGGATTGGGAAATTTGCGCCTTCCCTAAGTTTCCGCTCTCTCACGCGACCCTATCACCAGAAAGCGCCGAAAACCGTTGCCTTGAAGACACTCATTAAGGTTGTCCAAGCCTCTTCTTGAAACCTATGTTCAGTTGAGTACCATCTCGTGCGATGAATGGCGTCGTATCGGATTGGATCGATAAGTAGTTCTTGGCCGCAGATTTGGAAGATGGCTGCTCGATGACGCCTACTTTAGGCTTCTGGGATATGCGCGTGAACTCACAGGAAAGTCCAATAGCTCGATCGCGCAGATCATTCTGGATGGGTACCTCACGCCAACTCCCTCACGATTTCCTCGACCAGCACTCCAATATTCGGTCTCGGCCTTTCACGGCGGTGATTTGATCTACCTGATCGAAATCCGGCTTACATTCTGTCACTAGGGCGATCCGGTTCCCTAGCGGCACATAAACAGCAATTCCATAGAGCTCGGACGTCCCACGAATGAGGGGATCCTCAATCTCATGAACACGGACGTGGTAATTGCGAAACGATTCCGGGTCAACCTCAAGCTTCTTTTGCAGTGATCGCCATGGACGCTCATGGTGGCGTGCGCGCCCGCCGACTCCGCGCCAGTGACTGATGCTTTTTCCGATGTACACTATTTCTTTATCTTCCGGGTCTGTGAAAACATAAATGCCCTGTTTTGGGTATTTTTTGTATTCCTCTTTATCCACGAAATCGCCGACCATGTATGGATCCTTGGAAAGAAGCGCCTCAACTTCCTTCTGGGCCTGCTGGAACTGCGGGTGGAATGGAAATTTCATGGCCGATGCCTTACCATGCACAGCGCCGAGCGTATTTTCTCCGATTTCCCCCTCTTTCTTAAAGAAGGGGATACTATTTCCTCCTTCAGCATTCATTTAGCGGTCTAAATTGACTCTTCTTATGACCATTATAATGGTTACAGCCGGTTTCAAGGACGAAATCGCAATGACGGGGTCATGTCTCAACTTTCAACATTCGCTCTGCTTTATTTCGATCCTGCGGAATCTTAAGCTTTAGGCGAATGTTGAAAGTTGAGACATGACCCCGTCGCAACAAAATACATGCTATTTCCAGCATGGGCTCTAGATTTTTCCAATGAGTCGCCTCGCCGAGATAATCGCTCACAAACGAAAGGAAATTGAACCCTGGCTGGTTCACACCAAAGATTGGGGGGACCGTGCAGCTGCAGATCTCTCTTTCCGTGGATTTCGCCGGTCCCTTACCGCCGGCTCGTTCGGATTCATTGGAGAAGTAAAGAAGGCCTCTCCGTCAGCAGGCATCATCGCGACGGATTTTGACCCGATACGGGCCGCGCTTGCCTATAATGAAGCCGGCGCAAACTGCATCTCCGTCTTAACGGACGAGAAATTCTTTAACGGCCATCTTGATTATCTGGCCCTTATACGCCAGAAGGTTCCAAATCCGCTTCTGCGCAAGGATTTCACGCTCCATGAGGTGCAAATTTATCAGGCCGCCCTCGCGGGCGCCGACGCCGTCCTTCTCATTGTTGCCGCGTTGAGCGACGATGAACTCAAGCATTTGAGCGCTACTGCAGAGAAGATCGGGATCGACTGCTTGGTCGAGGTCCATGACGAGGGCGAAGTCAAACGCGCCCTGGATATCGGCGCTTCGTTCATCGGCATTAACAATCGGAATCTTGCGACGTTCGAATTGGACCTGAGCGTGACTGAGCAACTCGCCCCGAAGATCCCCAGAACATGCACGATCGTCAGCGAAAGCGGAATCCGAACTGTCAACGACGTACGCCGGGTCGTTGCAGCCGGTGTCCATGCCGCATTGATTGGCGAGTCTTTGATGCGAGCTGACGATCCGCGTGCGCTACTTGAAAGCTTCCTTGGAGCCGCCAGAGGCATGAGTTAAGCCGCGCTCATGGGACGGGGTCATGTCTCAACTTTCAACATTCGCTGCGATTTTATTTCGATCTGCGGATCTTGAGCTTCGTGTAAAGAGGCGAATGTTGAAAGTTGAGACATGACCCCGTCTGAGCGAATTTTCGTCAGTCCTGCAGAGGCAAAACAGCGCGTAGATATTTTTCTCGCAAAGAGACTGACCCTTTCTCGTAACAGGATCCAGGCCCTCATCCAGTCGGGTCACATCTCGCTCAATGGAAAGGCCTGTCGCGCCAGTGAGCAGGTGCGAGGCGGCGATTCGATTGCGATCAGCGAGCCGAGACCGGAGCCGATTGAGGTTGAGGCCGAAGATATTCCGCTCAAAATCCTGTTCGAAGACGAACACCTCCTGGTTGTTGATAAGCCCGCGGGCATGGTCGTTCATCCGGGTGCAGGCATTGACAAAGGTACCCTTGTCAATGCCCTGCTGCATCACATCGAAAACCTCAGCGGTATCGGAGGCAGGTTTCGTCCCGGGGTTGTTCACCGGCTGGATAAGGAAACCAGCGGTTGTCTCGTGATCGCAAAAGACGACCGGACTCATTCGCGTTTGAGCAGCCAATTCGCAGGGCGAAAGGTGCAAAAGTTTTACCTCGCCATGTGCATCGGGAGATTTGCTCTAGGCCACGGCGAGATAGTCAAGCCGATCGGGCGCCATCCCGTGCATCGGCAAAAAATGGCGGTAGTCGACTCTGGGCGAGCGGCGAAAACAGCCTGGTGGGTCATCCAGGAAGAACCTTCCTGGTCGCTTGTAATGTGTCAGATTTTCACTGGACGCACGCATCAGATTCGGGTGCATCTCAGTTCGATCGGACACGCGATCCTTGGAGACAAAGTTTACGGGAAATCGGCCGCCGGTTATTCTCGACAAATGCTCCACGCGTGGCGTCTTGCATTTTTTCATCCGACAACAGAGAAATGGTTGGAATTCGAAGCTGAATTACCAGACGATTTTCGTAAAAGTGGCGTTGATGCAAACGCAATTGTTCGAGCAAGGACTGAAGCTGGTCGTTGAAGCTTTGCGGAGCATTGAGGAACAAGGGGATCCTCGCGCGGACGTTCAGCTTCTTCGCCGTATCGAACAACTTAGGGAGCCCGCGCCTCTACCGTCTTTCTTCTCGAACTCCGGCCGGGAGAACACTCCAGTGATCTCGGAACCCATAGAGGAAGTGAAACGCGAAACGCCGCAGGGCCGGTCGGGCATCGATTCAGAAAAATGGGAAAATCTGCGTCTCACCGTCGAAGCCTGCACGAAATGCCCGCACCTCGCTGCGTCCCGGCACTCAGTGGTTTTTGGAGTGGGAAATCCTGAAGCCGATCTGATGTTTGTCGGAGAAGCGCCTGGCGCCGACGAGGATATCCAGGGTGAGCCGTTTGTCGGACGGGCGGGTGAACTCTTGACAAAGATCATCCACACGATGGGTTTCAGGCGCTCAGACGTATTCATCGCGAACGTGTTGAAATGCCGTCCCGATATGCCCGCCGGAGTTTCGGGGAATCGTCAACCAACGGAAAAAGAGATGGAAACGTGCCTACCCTATCTGCAAGAGCAGATTGACTTCATCCAACCGAAAGTCATGGTGGCCTTGGGTGGAGTAGCAATGCGAGGTCTTTTCGGCAAGACCGAACCGATGAAACAGATGCGGGGACGGTGGTACACCTTTGGGTCAATTCCGGTAATGGCAACCTATCATCCTTCGTATCTCTTGCGAAACCAGGCAATCTCGGAAAAGCGGAGGGTTTGGGAAGATATGCTGCAGGTTCTTGAGCGGCTCGGCGTTACGATCAACGAAAAACAACGGAATTATTTCATGACGCGATAAGTTTTTACCTGTCCTATGTCAATTCTCGATGGATTCTTCGGCTCCAGGCGGGATGTTGTATGGGAACGACTCGCGGACGAAATAGGGGGCAGCTTTTTTGAGGGCGGTCTTTCACCTGGCGGGAGCAAAGTTCGTGCGCGTGTCGATGGCTGGGTCGTGACCGTGGACACTTACCCTGGTGAGCATTTTGCCACGATTACGCGAATCCATGCCCCATACATCGATAAAGACGATTTTGCGTTCACCCTGCTTCGGCGAGGAAGCTTTGAAGACAAACATCGTTCGAGTCGCACAGGTGTTGAAATTGGGGTTGCCGAATTCGACGCCGCGTTCGTGATCGAGAGCAATGATCCCGAGAAGGTGAAGAGACTCTTAGCCGACGACAAAATTCGGCAGCTACTTTTGAAACAGCGTGACGTTCATCTTCACGCTCGCCACGATGATGGTTGGTTCAGCAATGAATTTCCAAACGGCATGCACGAACTTTCTCTTGAGAGTCGTGGCGAAATCACGGATTTAGCTCGACTGGAGGAACTTTATGAGTTGTTTGTCGAGACGCTGCATCAATTGTGCAGAATCGGCGCGGCGGCCGACAAAGACCCAGGAATTGTTATCTAATAAATCTCATCGCACGCCTTCCTCTCTCCCAATGTTTTGGATCACTTCCCCAATTCGCTTGGTGGCCCGCTTCGGCGGCGCTTTACTGATGCTTTTCATGTCTGCCGGAATCGCCTCAGCAGTGCCCTGGAAATCCAACGATTATAATTGCCAGGTTTATCTCCCCGACAGCGACCCGGTAACTTCTGGCAAAGGGTGGAGTCCTTTGGGCTCCACCCAGGAAGGAACTCTGGTCGGAGCAAGGCGCATTGATGGATCAGCCTTTGTCTTTCTTGGATACGTTGACATCGCGAAGCGCCCGAAATTCCACCTTAACGAAAAAACAATAGAAGAACTGGAGAAGCGATTTTTCGGACCGGGCCTCGGATTCCGTCGCTCAATTGAGCGCGTTTCACTCGGCGGTATGTCCGGGTATCGATTGACCGGGGATTCAGTCTATCATGGCAGTCACTTTGGTCTGGTGGTTGACATGTACGAAGCGAACGGCCTGATCTACCAGGTAGCGGGGATGAAAGAGGACGATCTGCGCCCGTTGAACGATCCCGAAATCAGCGGGTACATGAAAAGCTTCAGATTGTTAAGATAGGAGACTGGTAGAGGCGCATCTCCGACGCGACCGCCGTCCAGCGCACGGTCAGCTCGGAGATCTGACCCTACCAGCGCGCCGTCTTGCGTTGGTCTCTAGCGCGCGTGCGAAACAGAAAAACCAAGTTCCTTGCACAAGTCGCAGAGCATTAGTAATTTGTGAACGCCAGCTTCGATCCCACTCTCGTCAAGCGTCCCACGGGTTTAGGATGGTGACACCGCTTCGCTGGACATCTCGAACATTCCGCGTAACAAGGATAAGGTTATGGCACATCGCAGTTGCGGCTATAAGGCCATCGGGTTCAGCCAGGGGTCGCGTTGGAGAGAGTGTCCCCCAGACTTCCGCGATCTCCTGGGTAACCGGGAGGATTTTATTCTGGAAGTCTTGCTGGAGCCACCGGAGCCAGCGCTCCAGTTTTGCCGCGAACGCGGGATTTGTTGACCGCTTCAATTCGATTCCGCGACGAATCTCACCGATAACCAAAACGCTGGTGAAGAGTTCAGAATCCTGGACGGTGCTGTACCAAGCTTGGACCTTTGGGTCAGCCAAGCGGCGTTTGCGCAGTTCGGACAGTATATTCGTGTCGAGCAAAAAGGGCATTAAAGAACGACATTGCGAGATTTCCTTCTGGCACGTTTAAACGTCGTGTCGTCTCCATCGTCTGGCATTTCAAGCAGTGCTTCTTTGAAAGTCTTGGCGGTTTTCTGGGATAGTAAGACACTTCGCAGAAGACGGCGGTGAGCCTCTTCGACGGACGTGCCTTCTTCAACTGCCTTTTGTCGAAGCGCCTGAACTACTTCCTCTTCAAGGTCTCGGACAAGTAACTGTGCCATGCGAGATGATAGCATTGATAGCATGCGGCTGCAATCATCGCTTCATTCGTTTGATGCACTCATGAATCTCCTTCACAAGGCTGTCCACATCTTCTGCAGGCGTGTCCCAGGAACACATCAGACGAGCGCCGCCACCAGGACCGACATCGGTGTAAAATCGCCAACCGCGTTCATGCAACTCCGCGACTATCGGTTCAGGGAATCTTGCGAACACGCTGTTCGCCTCGCAGGGAAACAGAAGTTTGATGCTTTCGATCCGGCTAAGCTGCGAGTAAAGTCTCGCAGCCATTTCGTTCGAATGCCGGGCGTTCTGTAGCCACTTGCCACTTTCAAGCAATCCAATCCATTGAGCGGCCAGAAAACGCATTTTTGAAGCCAGTTGTCCACTCTGCTTCATCCGATACAAGAGATCCGCTGTCGCGTTCCTGTCGAAAAAAACAACGGCTTCGCCAAACGCCAGGCCATTCTTTGTTCCGCCAAAAACTAGTACGTCGACTCCAGCCTTCCAGGTTAGTTCCGCCGGAGTGCATTTCGCAGCAGCGACCCCATTGGCAAATCTTGCCCCGTCCATGTGTATGGCCAATCGATTCTGTTTTGCTATTTCGGCCAACTCGGCAACTTCATCAGGGCGATAGAGCGTTCCGAGCTCGGTCGCATTCGTAAGACTCAACACACGGGGCTGTGAAGCATGAACATATCGGGCTCCCCGCAAAGCTTCCCTCAGATGCGATAAATCGATCTTTCCGTCCGCGCCATCAACAGGAACGATACGCAGCCCTTGATTCAGAAAACCCGGAGCATTGCACTCGTCGGATTCGACATGCGAAAAACGGTGGCACAGGACGCTATGATGTGAAGAAGAGAAGCTGCCAATTGCCAGGCTATTCGCGGCAGTGCCGTTAAAAACGAAATAAGTAGCGCAATCAGTTTCGAAAAGCTCGCGAAAATACTGCTCGGCCTTCCCCGTGATTGCATCGGAGCCGTATCCGGCCACATGCCCTGCGTTGAACCGCTGGATTGCTTCAAGAGCTTCAGGACAAATTCCCGAATTGTTATCGCTTGCAAATTGGCGCCGAGTTTCGAACGTCCACATGTTCCCATTGTGGGACGCGAGGAGACTCGCCGCCAACGAAATCCTTCCGGGGGGATTTGGGCTAACCGGGGACGCGCATCGCCCAGCCGAGCGTCAAGAGGCCGATGGCCACGATCCAACCCCCAGCGACGCGGACGGCTACGCGCGCCCACGGGACACGCACCGAGGCGGCCTGCCCGGCCAAGAGCGACACAGCGACAAAGAGCGCAGCCGGAACGCCAACGGCGGAAATCTGACCGGACGATGACGTCTTTGGGAGTTCGGAGCCGTTTAAGTATACCGTGGAGCAATCCGAGCAAGACCGCCAGGCAAGCGACAGAGGCAAGCGGAAGCGGACGATCAGTGGCCAACAGGGCGCCGAGCGCGATGGTAACGACTGTCTCCGCCACAGGCAGCGTGACGGGCGGGGCGAGCAATAATCCGGCAGCGCTGCCGACTAGCCAGGCGACCGGCAGCGCAAAAAGGACGGCCCGGCCGAAGCGCGGACCACGGAGCCCAGCCAGAAGCGCGAGAGCGATCACGGGGAGCAGATCCTCAGGCGCCACAAAAAGATGCGTCAACCCATCGTAGAACGGCCCAAACCCCGTGTTCATGAGATGAGCGTGCGCCGAAGGCGCGGCAATCAGTGTGATTGCGAGCGTCGACCAGAACAAAATCAACCTTGGCCGGCGCATCCTCACACCGCTTCTCCCGAAATCGCTTTCCAAAGAAAAAAGACACCTCCAATCGCGACAACGGCTCCCGCAACCCGCAAGGCTATGCGTCCGGCCGGCCATCGATGGACGAGGCCCATTCCAATGCCAAGCGCGTGAAGGAGGCCGGTTGCTATCACGAAACCGATACTATAAAGCACACCACTAGCACCCAGAGGCAGTTCCGTGCCGTGGGCATGTCCGTGGGCAATGGCAAAGACGCCAACAATAATTGCCGCGATCCATAGCTTCGGACGTGCCTCGCGGCACACAGCGAACCCCAGCGCCAGAGCCGACAGCGCGATGCACAATTCAATGCCTGGGAGCTTGATTCCCATCAGTCCCATCATGCCGCCCAGAGCCATGACCATTGGAAAAACTACCGGAAGTACCCACATCGCCGGAGCACCGAGCTGCGCGCCCCACATCCCCACCGCGACCATGTCACGCCGTAGTTTGATTAGGGATTGCCCGCTGCTTCCCCCAATAAAGACCGAACTCGTTTGTGGCGACGGAT
>DATMQC010000284.1:0-4344 GCA_035567275.1 Chthoniobacterales bacterium
GAGATCGTGCTTTCGATTCACGATTTGGCGGCGCGTCTTGATCAGGGGATGAATGAAATGGCCGTGCACTCGGCTCTCACAACTCTTGGTCGGCAGGGTGTGATTGAACGTTATGACATTCCTGGGAAACGCGTGCGAGGCACTCGTGTCCTGCGGCGAGACTTAAATCCTTTCCAGCTTCCAATCGATGCCGGCGCGTTGCGCGAGAAGGAAGGACGGGACAGGCTAAAACTCAAAGCAGTCGTTGACTACGCATACGGCAGGGAATGCCGTCAGAAGATCATCCTTCGGTATTTCGGCGATCCGGAGTTTAAGGACTGCGGCGGGTGCGATCGGTGCAGGAACAGACGCAAACAGAATTTTCGGCCGCCGGACGAAAATGAGCTCCTGATTGTTCGTAAGGCTCTTAGTGGCGTGGCGAGAATGTGTTATCGCACGAAGGAAGGATTTAAACCGCGGTTTGGTCGCGTTCGAATTATCCTGACTCTTCTGGGCAGTCAGGCCAGGGAGGTGACCGACTACGGCCTGAATATGCTGACCGTCTACGGCCTGTTGAGATCTACGTCGTCCAACTATTTGCATGCACTTTTTCGTGAGCTGGAAGAGTCCGGCCTGATCTTTTCGACTGGAGGCCAATATCCGCTCATAGGCCTTACCGAAACTGGCATCGCAGTCATGCAGAATCGAACCTCTTTCGAGATGGCTTGGCCGGCCGAGCCGAAATCCCTTCGAGGAAGCAGGATTGTTGGGGAAATTATTGACGCTCCATTTGACCCCGCTCTTTTTGAAGCGTTACGGAATACGCGGGCTGTGCTCGCCCGAAACGAGGGCGGGGTGCCGCACTATGTCATCTTCCCCGACGAAACCCTCAAAGCGTTCGCGCGGCTTAAACCGGGTTCCGTCGAAGAAGCGCGCAAGATCCGAGGCGTCGGGGAAATCAAAGCAGAAAAATACATGCCGGCTTTTCTCGAGACGATCGCACAGCATCGCTGAGACGACCCCCTGGGGGCGAAAGCAATTTTAACAGCAATGGCTGTCGGGCGGCAGGTTGGACACGGTCATCATTTGTGCGTTAGTTTTGGACGTGCGCAATTGGCTCTGGCACCTGACGATGAACACGGGTGAGCTGAAGAAGTGTGAACGACAGCATTTTACCGACTGGCATTGGGCTCAATTCGAGCAAGCCAGTGTTCTGCCTGGCCCAGTCGAAATTCCTTCCAATAGCAACTATTGGCTGTATACCATGGCGAATCCGGGTAAAAAATGGGGCGCATTCGAATTTCGCCGAAATGTTGTGGGAGTAGGCCAGATCCCTCTCAGCTGGGCTTGCTTCTGCATTGAGCAAGAAGCGGAATTTGTCACTTGGAAGCAAGCAATAGAAAAGTTTCGTTCAGATAGCTCGGACTATTTCGGAACCGGATCGTCACCTTCCGTGCCGGGAAGCTGTCCTTGGATAGCGGCAGTTGAAATAACCCGGTTAGCAGATTACGAACGACGCTGGATGTGGGAGTTCCACGCTCTCTACTTCTGGTATTTGATCGACAAGATTTCCGAAGACGCCTGGTCGTGAACCTACTACCCGCTTCGCTTCGTCCCGGAGAAGTATTCTGGATTTTACCTTTTTTGGTCTCCAGCAAGATGCAGAATGATGTCGGTCTTGGAAATACTGCCGATCAAACGTTGCGAACTTAGATCGTCAACGACAGGCAATCGCTCGGAATTTGCCTCTGAAAATTTGTGCAGCGCCTCGCCCATTCCCTGACGCGGCGAGACACGCGGAAAATCTTCGTTCATAATATCTGCCGCTATTACGACGGTTTCGAGTTCCGGGCGGTCCAGGAAAGTCTTTACATCGTGCAGAGACACCGCACCGAGCAGCCGGTTTTCTTTGTCGGTGATGTAGATGTGCTGGAAACGGTGTTGGACAAATGTTTCTGCGATCCGGGCGAAGGTTGCATTCTTGGGTAGTGTGATCGGATTTACGCGCACCAGGTCCTGAATATTCACTTCGGCGAGCTGTTGGTTGAAGAAGGCCGCTCCTTTTCTTTCCAGAGATTCCCCGTACATGAATCGCCGCTCAAAGATACTGCTGCAATAGTAAGCAACGACGCAATTCACCATGAGAAATGGCGCAAGCGCATAGTCCAGCGTCAATTCGAATGCCATAAGGATCCCCATGAGCGGCGCGCCGGTTGTGGCCGCGATAAAGGCTCCCATGCCGACGAGACCATACATCGCGGGGTCCGATCGCAGGCCGGGCGCGATATAAAGAATCGCTTGGCCGTATAACATGCCGATCGCGGCACCGATGAACAGGGTGGGGGTAAATACGCCGCCGACGACTCCGGATCCAAATGCCGTTGCCGTCGCGATTAGCTTGAGCAGCAGGATCGCCAGGATCTCATCCCAGAACCAACCTTGATGAAAAAGCGAACGCAGCAGCCCCTGGCCGTTTCCGCAGACCGCGGGATTAAAGATTGCAAGCAGTCCGACGATAGCTCCTCCCAGAGCGAGTTTCAGCGGAACCGCTATATCAATTTTTGAGAAAAGCCGCTCAGCCGAACGAAGCAACCGAAGATACGCAGGGGCAACAAAGCCCAGAACAATCCCAACGCAGGAGAGAGGTATCATTTCCCATTGAGTGTGCAAGTTGAACCCGGGCGACTTGTAGAGAGGCTCTGCGCCGTGAAGAAGTTGGGAGGTGAACGCGGCGACAACGGAAGCGAGGATTATCGGTCCCAGCGACTCTACGACGACGGTTCCAAGAATAATCTCCGCAACGAAGAAGGATGCCGCGATTGGTGCGTTGTACGCACTGGCAATTCCCGCAGCCGCTCCGCAGGCTACCAGATGTCGCCTCTGGGGAATGGGAAAATTGCGCATCCGTGCTACGAGCGAGGCGACCAGCGATGAAAGCTGTACAAGTGGTCCCTCGCGCCCGATGGAGGTTCCGGTGCTGATCGAAAAGAGTGCCGACAAGCTTTTCACAATGCTCGCCCGCACGGAAATATTACCGCTTCCGACAACGATTGCTTCCATGTAATCCGTAGTCGTCTTTTGCCGGACACTGGAAAAGAGACGGCTGCCGAGCCAGAGTGTGAGACCTGCCAAAAGTCCGCCTACCGCCGGTACGGCGAGTCGTTGCCACCACGGGAGATGCTCGAATGACAGGATGATGCCGGAATCGGATCCTGTTGCAGCGTAATGAAGCAGGCTGCTGGCTTTGCGAAAGCTCTCTGAAGCACATGCCCCTAGAAAGCCTACAAGAGCTGCCCAGATGAGAGTGATTTGCCGCTCGCTCAGTCGAAAACGGTCGACAAGCCAGACCTTGATTTTCAGCAGGCGGCGAAATAACGGGGAGAGCCGTCGCTTTTGCAGTTCTTCTTCGGCGTTATCCATTTGGTTCGGCAAATGCCGCGAGAAAGCTGGAAAGATCTGTCGCTTCCATGAGCCTGTCGAGCGTTCGTTCTCCCCTCACGTGCTTGGCCAGAAAAGAGATGATCTCGAGGTATTCAGCACCGGCATGCTTTGGGACACCAATCAGGAAAATCAGCCGTACCCTGGTGTTCCCGAACGGAATCGCTTCTTTGCAGGTCGCAAAAACCATGACTAAAGCCGAAACACTGTCCGTGCGCGCGTGTGGAAATGCGATGCCGCCGGGGAATAGGGGAGGGTCAGTCTCCTGGCGCTCAAAAACAGCCGTGGCGAGGCTTTCGAGGTCTTTGACCTGAGGATATCCGCCAAGCGAATCAAGCATTTTGCGGATCGCCTCGTAGTCGGATTTTGCTTTTAGATCTCTGATGAAAATTGCAGCCCGCAGGTGCTCAACCGATTTACGACTGATCACTAACATCTCCTCCCGGTAGGTTTCTTATACCAAATAGCGCGTCTCCTGTCGCCGAAATAACATGCCTTTCGTTGCGATCCAAATCGGTCGCCGGCAAGGCGATGCGAGCCGGACCGGCGTTTTCTTATGGGAGGGACCGCCTCTGTGCCGTCTGATTAATTATTTTCAATTCGGGTAGGAAGGAGAAAAATGGGACGGCACGGAGGCCATCCCTCCCTAAAAATGAACAATGTCACACGCTACCGCGCGGCCTCGCTAGGAATGACGTCTTCAAAAAGCCGATAGAAATTCTGGCCAACCATCCGGAGAAGTTCGTCTTCGGGTCTTTTTCGAATCTCGGCGAGGCCACGCACGACCGCCTGGATATTGGCAGGATGATTCGGGCGCTCAAATCCAGCCGCATTTGGCAATTGAAACTGGTTACGTTCCGCGGGCAACGGCATGTCCGGGGCATCGGTTTCGACCAGAAGTCGATCGTACGGGACTTCGCGGAACGT
>DATMQC010000285.1:0-10069 GCA_035567275.1 Chthoniobacterales bacterium
CCCGAGGCTGACCAGCGCGCACGGGCTTGTCGCGCCGCTGAGGAGCTTCAGCAACGTTTCCGCGCTCGACGGGACCGTGAGATGGGTGCCGGCTACTAGGACGCCCGCAATCGGTGAAACGATCAGTCGATTTCGCGCCAGCGAGCACACAACCGCCAGACCAAGTTTGTGTGGCGTCCGCTCGGTCTGCAGTCCTACCTCGATCAATACGATCGCTATTGCAAACAAGACACAGGTGACCAGAATGGTGGCGATCGCCGTCGGCGTCAAACTTGCCGTGCCGAACACGATCATACACAGTGGGAAGCCGACATATCCGGTGTTGGGGTAGGAGGCCGCGATCGCATCGACGCTTGCATCGGCGAGATGCCGACCGCTCAGGATACGTAGTGTCAGGATGAACACGAAGACGCCGCCGGCAGCGAGCGCGAACGCGGCTACGAAGGCCGGTTGATAGAACCGTTGCCAGCCCGACGTCGTGCTGAACCTGCGCGAAGTCGTCTCGAACGATCTTGCTGCCCAGGTGCTCGCCGGGCAGATCGATGCAGCGATCATGTTCCCCGGCCTGCCGAACAAGAATTCATAGATTTCCGCATCCCGGACGGCCAATCGACCCAATGCGCGCTGGAAATTCAGGCGATCCTCCAAATCTGCTGCGCGTTCGCCTATTGTGTCCGGGTAAATAAAGTCAGGAATTGCCGACATCGCCCAGGGATCGGCAATTAGGGTCTCAGCTTTGGTTAGAAAAGTTGGCACCAGCGTAGCGAGCGCATCTCCGTCCAATGTCTGAAGCAACTCAGAAAGCAGCTTGGCTTCCTGGGAGGCCACGGTCATCCCTTGCCCGTAAACTGGATTGAAACGACAAATTGCGTCCCCAATCGGAAGCAGCCCACGAGGAAAGTCAGGGACCTGCGCGAAATGTCGCCATCTGCTTTCAGGAAAGGAAAACGGCATTATATCCGTTAGCCGTTTCGCATTCTTGATTGCATCATAAATGGTCAGTGTCGGAAGTTGCCGTGCATAGCTCAGGAATTCATTAGCATCGCTCGGTGGAATATCTTGACCCCTCCCAATTAATACAACTTGGTTACTATTATTCTCTGCCGGCAGGATAAGGCCCCCACGACACTGTTCCGGTGCATCCGGAAAAGTGTAAACAATTTTGTAGTCATCGCAAATGTGAACATTCTCGAAAAAGAGCGCTGGCGTAACGCATATTTACACCTATGCTCGTCACCTCTGGCGGCCTTCGGCCAGTAGACTTCAGCAATTCCACAGTTAAGGATCCATTCCCGGATGCATCCACGATAAGATCTGATTCGAGTCGTTCGAGGCTGCCGTCAACCAGTTGGCACTGAATTCCGGTGGCGGCGTCGACATTCGATTCGCTTACGGCCTGCGGTCTGAGCGGCCTTTGAAACTTCATTCTGCCTGCGAGCGTCCTGGCAATTGATTTAGACTGCTAGCAGGCGAGGCGCAACCGGAAACGGACAATCGTCGTCTAAGACAGAAAGGTTTACCAATTTATAAGCCATCAGAGGCCGTCGTTCGGACAAAAAGAAAAATCGGACGGCACGGAGGCCGGCCCTTCCTATTCGTGCCGAAGCGCTTCGATTGGATTCAGCGAAGCTGCTTTGTGAGCCGGGTAAAGTCCAAATCCAATTCCGATCGCCGAACAAAAGACAACGCCGACTATCGCCCAATCCCACGGAAAGATCGTCGTGGCCCGCAGCCAAATCGCGAGTCCATTCCCGGCAGCAACGCCGAGAACAATTCCGCCGATCGCTCCCATAAGCGACAGGAACAATGCCTCAAAGAGGAACTGCATGCGGATATCGAACTTTCGCGCACCCACCGATTTGCGCATTCCAATTTCCTTTGTTCTCTCGGTGACGCTCACCAACATGATATTCATAATGCCAACGCCGGCAGCAAATAATGCAATTGTACTTATTACAAATGCCCCAATTCTGACGTTTCCAGCGACACTGCGAAACACTCCTTGGATCGAATCGTTACTATAGATCTCAAAATCGTTCGCCTCTTCCGGACGCAATCCCCTTGCCTCGCGAAAAGCTCCGATTGCAATACCCATTGTCCGTTCGTAGGCGATTTGATTCTGAGCTTCGACAGCAACGTTCAGCGATCGCTGCTGGGTACCATAGTTTTCAAAGAACTTTGTTATCGGAATCAGAACGATATTATCATCGTTCGTGCCAAAACCACCTCCTTTTTCGGCAAGAGTTCCGATGACTTCATACTCCTTGGAATTTAGCCTTATCACTTTTCCTAAGGCGCTTCCCTGGGGGAAGAGCCTATTAATAATCTGTCGCCCGACTACGCAAACGTTTCGCGTGAATTCGACATCCTCCGGAGAAAGATTTCTCCCTTCTTTTAGAAGAAAATTGTTCGCGGATAGGAATCCTTCATTGGTTCCACAGAGCTGGATATTCGGGTTGGTCTTCCTGTTTTCGAATACGCCCTGCGTACTGTCGTCCCAGACCTTGGGACACACAATCGGCGCCTGATCGCCAATCATTCGAGCAAATTTCAGGTAGGTGCCATAGTCAATGTTTCTTCGATTTCGATATTTTTCATCGCCAGCAACGTGAATTCCAATGGGGTATTTTGAAAGCTGAAAAATATTCGATCCGAGAAAGCTCAGTCCGGTCTCAATTGAGCTCTGAAGCGCAGAAATCGCGGTCATCACACTGATGATCGAAAAAATTCCGAACGTAATTCCAGAGGCAGTCAATGCCGAACGGAGTTTGTTCGCGCCAAGCGCCTTCCATGCCATCCTCATCGTCTCCAGCAACTTCATCGCTACTCGTATCTCAAAGCTTCGGCAGGACTCAGATGCGCCGCTTGCCAAGCCGGCGCAAAGCCCGACAGAATTCCGGTTATTACGGATATGAAAAGAGCCGCGACAACCAGAAACGGCGAGAATTGAATAGGAAAACCAGGCACTGCAATGCTAATCCCGTGGAACAGCGCGAATGCCAGGATTAGTCCGACGATTCCTCCGCCGACGCAGATTGCGATCGCCTCAATCAAAAACTGAATCAGAATCGCCCGTCGCGGTGCTCCAAGGGCCTTTCTCGTACCGATTTCGCGCGTGCGCTCTCGAACGCTGACAAAGGTGACGTTCATGATTCCGATGGCGCCGACAAAAAGCGCCAAGCCCGTGATAAAAAGACCCCCAATAGCAAGACCGGTCTTTACCGGTTCTATCGACGAACGCAAAGATTGTTGTTCATTAATCGCAAAATTATCCCCCTGCTCCGGAAGCAACCCACGAATTCTGCGAATTATACCACGCAATTCTTCTTTTGCTTCTGCCATCTTTGTTTTGTCCCGGACTTTGATCCTGATCGAAGCGTTTTCCTGGTTCGATTTAAAATATTTCACATATGAGGAAAGCGGAATCACGACTCGAGAATCCCAACTGAATATCCCGAGGAACGAACCCTGCCTCGAGAATACGCCGATGATCCGGTACTCCTGATCCCGCACCTTGATGATCTTGTCGATCGAATCGGCGCCACCGAATAATCCCTCAGCGACATCTTTCCCAATCACACAAACGTTTCTGCCGCCTCGGCTCTCAGCCTCGTTAATAAATCGCCCCTTGTCACAGTTAGTCGCCGCAAGATAGGCGTATTCATACGTTGTGCCGGTCGTATAAACGTTGGAAACGAGACGCTTTCCGTAAAATAGCGTTTGAATGCTGGCCGGCGCGGCGACTGCCAGTTGAAGCAATGATTCCGGATCTTCTGCGATGATCCTGTTCAGCCGGTCAGCCACGGTTAGTTTAATGTCCGGCCGATTCCGGAACTGCCAAAAATCGGCGGCGCTACTCCATGGATATTGTTCAACGTAAAGAACGTCGTCCCCGAACCCAGACATGCTGCGATTGAATCCAAGATCGATTCCGCGAATCGCCGTACCCATGAGCGTAACTGCAATGATGCCAATAATTACTCCAAGAGCTGTCAGTATTGATCTGGTGCGATTTGCCGCAATCTGCACAGCGGCAATATGGGTCCCCTCTTCCACTTCAAGCCAAATCTTCCGGATCATAAGTCTAGCGAGGCCGCGCCTCAGACCGGCGAGATGTAAGGATCTCAAGGTCGCGTTGGGAGCAGCGTCGATTGGGCGAAGCGGCCTCGCTTAGAATCCTTGAAAAGCAAAACCAACTGATCATTAGTTGTGCGGATACAGAAAAAACTTGACTCATCTGCAACCAGTTTTGCTTTTCACGGATTCTAGACAGTTCCCTGCCAGCTGAAAATTATGGGACGAATCCTGAATCTACTTCCTGATCACTCTCGATGAACCCGTCACGAAGGCGTATGACTCGCCGCGCATGGCTTGCAACTTCTTCTTCGTGGGTTACGACGATAATCGTGTTGCCTCGATTATACAAGTTCTCGAAAATAGCCATGATCTCTCGACCGGTTCCAGAATCAAGATTTCCAGTCGGTTCATCTGCCAGTAAGATGGAGGGATTATTAACCAGGGCACGCGCAATGGCCACGCGTTGCCGCTGACCGCCCGAGAGTTCATTCGGTTTATGATAGCTTCGGTCTCCGAGACCGACGGCCTCCAGGACTTCTTCCGCGCGTCGTCTCCGCTCCTCAGACACCACGCCGGCGTACACCAAGGGTAACTCGACATTTTGAAGACTTGTCGAGCGGGGAAGCAGATTAAAGGTTTGAAAGACGAAGCCTACCTCTTTGTTTCTGATCTCCGCGAGTTGATCATCCTCCATCAGGGCGACGTCGCTCCCGTTTAATTCATATCGTCCGGTGGTAGGTGTATCGAGGCAGCCAATCATGTTCATTAAGGTTGATTTACCACTCCCAGATGGGCCCATGATAGCCACGTACTCGTTTCGGTGAACGAGGAGATCAACACCCTTCAGCGCCCGCACCGTCGTTTCCCCCATGAGATATTCTTTCGTTATTTGCTCAATACGGATAACGACCGGACCTCTTGGGCGAACCTTGCGCCGAGACTCCAGGATATTGCACTCAATTCGCATCTTTTCGTCGCTCTATTTTCACTGTCGAACCGTCCTCCAGATCCTTGCTAAGGGCCGAATAAGGACCGGAAACAATCTCGTCATCAGGTCGGACCCCCAACTTGATTTCCATGTAATTGTTGTCCGCGATTCCCGTCTGCACCGGCACAAGCTCGACTTTGTCTCCCTTTTTTCGAAAAACGACGCGTCGGAGCTGCTTTACGGTTTGCTTCTCCAATTCCGTGAAACTAACGCCGGTCTGCCTCTCCCGCTCCTGTTTCAACTGTTCTGCCGTTCGCCCGTCGGCCCGGCTGCGCACTGTCACCGATTGCAGAGGCACCGCAATGACTTTCCGGACCGTCTGAGTTTCAATATCGACGCTTGCGCTCATCCCCGGTCGAAGCTGCTCTTTGGGGTCAACGATCCGCACCCGGACCTCAAAGTTCGTGACTTCTTGCTGGGTGCCCTCGTTCTTGACGGTGGCGGTGCTGGCAATCCTCCTCACGGTTCCGTTCAGGATCGCGTCAGGATAAGCATCTACCTTGACGCGCGCCTTGTTACCCGGATCTACACTGACCACATCGTTTTCATTTACATCAATGCGAGCTTCCATTGACCCGAGGTTTGCCACCCGCATGACCTCCGTCCCGGCAAAATCGCCCGTGGCAACAACGCGCTCGCCGATCTCGCTGTTTAAGACACTTACCGTCCCGTCCATGGGCGAGTAGATGACACATTTGCCTAACAAATCCTGATTTTGGTCCAGGTTACTCCTGGCCATGTCGATCTGATGCAGCGCTGATTCATACGACGCCTGGGAAACTTGAGCCTTTGTCTCCGCCGCCTTGTAATCGGTTTCAGAAACCAAATGCTTCCCAAAAAGATCTCGAGCCCGGTGCAAATCAAGCTGATCATTCAGCGCTTGCGCTTTGCGCTGCAAACTGTCCGCCTGGGCGCTACTCAAAGACGCTTCCGCTTGCTTCACCCGAGCTATGTAATTGTCCGGTTTGATTTTCACCAGAAGGTCACCCCTTTTGACGGCTTGCCCGACGACTACCGGCATTTCAACGATTTCACCGGCGACTTCCGGAGAAATCTTGACTTCGATTTCCGGTCGGATTTTTCCCGTCGCGGAGACCAGTTGCGTGATATCCCTGATCTCGGCCGTTTCGGTCGTGACGGCCACCGGTGCAGGTCCTCGCCCGGCGATGACCCAACAGGTTATAGCAATTGCCAGCAGAAACGCGAGCGTCACTGGCCATCTCCATTTTCGCCGCTTCCTTAAAGTGGTGTTCGGAGCCGCAATCTGCTGATGCATACGGGACCTATCGCCGTTGGCGTCCAGCATAATGCAAATCGCTCTGAAACGCGAACCCGCTCGGCCGGTAAACTGCGCCTCAGTTTACTATGAATTCTTGCACAGGCTTGCAGACTCTTCAGGAAGCGCGTACTGAACCGGAAGTTTTCTCTCAAAATGACATTTGGATTTTTAGGCTTCGGCAAAATGGCGTCGGCTCTGGTGCAAGGAATGCTGCAAGCAGGCGCCTGTAAATCCGAAGAGATTCTAGTTGTCAATCGGCATCCCGAAACGATCGCGAAAGATGTCGAGCGGTACGGGTTGCGCCTTGCCGCTTCTCCCAAAGCACTGGTCCAACAGGCGGACACGATCGTGCTTGGGACAAAGCCGGCCGATTCAGTGCAGGTACTTCGCGACGTGAGACAATTTCTCGACGGTAAGCTTTTGATTTCGGTCGCAGCCGGAGTAAGTCTGCAATCTCTCCAAGATGCGGCCGGACACCGCACGCGGGTGATTCGGGCGATGCCAAACACCCCTTCCTTAGTCAAAAAGGGAGCCACCGCCTATGCCCTCGGCGACCATGCACTGCCCGGAGACGCCCAGGTCGCCGAAACCTTGTTTGCTGCGGTCGGCCTCGTATTTCGCCTTCGCGAATCCGCCTTGGATGCTGTTACAGGTCTGAGCGGAAGCGGACCGGCTTACGTGTTTACTTTTATCGAGGCCCTTGCAGACGGTGGAGTGATGATGGGACTTCCGCGCGAGATTGCTTCCGAACTCGCCATTCAGACTGTCATGGGCTCGGCTCAGATGATTCGTGAGACCAAGCTGCATCCGGCCGAACTTCGCGAGATGGTTGCCAGTCCAGGGGGTACCACCATGGCCGGCATCGAAATTCTTGAGTTGCGCGGCCTGCGCTATACAGTCATGTCCGCTGTGCGAGCCGCCGCAGAACGCGCAAAAGAATTGGGCAAAGAGAGATAGCGCCTTTGATCGAGATTCAATCTTCGCCCCTTCAGTTTGCCGGCATGATGTTCTGGTTCGCTTACGCTCTGGCATCCGGCAGCCTCATTGCGGCTGAGAACGAGGAGTCGGCGTTACCGACATTGTCCGACGAGGCGAAGCGCGCTGCGGAGAAGGGAATCATGGAATTTCATGACGGGAAATTTCAGGAGGCCAAAGCCGACTTCCAAAAAATAACCGAACTGGCTCCTACACATCCTATTGGATGGCTGAATCTCGGCTCAACCGAGTTTCGGCTGGGCGAACTGGATCAGGCAGAAACCCATCTAAAAAAAGCGGTCCGGCTTGAGCCCTCCGCTCAACAAGGCTGGCTTACCCTTGGCATCATCGACTATCAAAAGAATGAGTTGGACGCGGGTCTCGCGGCTCTCAGCCAAGCCGTTTACCTCAATCCTAAGGATTCCAAAGCACATCTCTATCTCGGAATTCTGATTCGAAAGCGAGGATGGCTATCAGGCGCAGAGGAAGAAATGCGCAAGGCCGTCGAGTTGGATGATACCTACGCCGAAGCACATTTCGATTTGGCGGTCCTTTATCTGGAACGTCAACCACCCTCATTCGAGCTGGCGCGAAGGCACTATTATCGAGCATTGGAATTGGGTGCTGAGCCGGATGACCAAATCGACAAAGCACTCCAACAAGCTGCGGCGACGGACGCTACCGTAAAATGAAACGGGAACCGATAACCAGTAGCTCCTCAACGTCAGATCGTTATGAAAGAATCCTTTCCGATCTGCGCGCTCGCTCGCTGCTCCGTGAGATCAGGACCATCGAAGAAGTGGACGGACCTGAAGTGATAGTAGACGGGCAGCGATTCATCAATTTTGCGTCGAACGACTATCTCGGACTTTCACAGCATCCGTTCCTCAAAACCGCTGCTCAGGAAGCGATCGAACGGTTCGGTGTCGGTGCCGGAGCCTCTCGACTGGTTACCGGTTCGCTATCCCTACACAAGAAACTGGAACAGGAACTTGCGACATTTAAGGGAACAGAAAGCGCACTGCTGTTTGGCAGCGGATATGCCGCGGCAATCGGCACCCTCTGCAGCCTGCTCGGTCCCGGAGACATCATCCTGCTGGACAAACTGGTTCACGCCTGCATCATCGACGGGGCGAAGCTTTCCGGCGCTATCATACGTGTATTTCCGCACAACAATATCGAGAAGCTGAAGGAGCATCTCGCCTGGGCCCGCAAGAATCATCCTGATAAGAAACCGCTCATCGCAACTGAGTCCGTTTTCAGCATGGATGGCGATCTGGCAAATCTCCCGGCAATCGTTCAGCTAAAGAATGAATTTCAAGCACTCCTGTTCGTCGATGAAGCGCACGCAACGGGCGTCGTCGGTCCTAAAGGCACGGGGCTGGTCGACGCCCTCGGGCTGACGGGTGAAGTCGACATTCAAATGGGGACGCTGAGTAAAGCCATCGGAGTGAGCGGCGGATTCATTTGCGGTTCAAACCTACTCGTCCAGCTTCTCGTGAATCGAGCGAGAAGCTTGATTTACTCTACCTCTTCACCACCTGCCCTGGCTGCTGCGGCTTCTGCTTCGTTACAAATTCTGCAGAGCGACCTGGGGGATCAGTTGAGAACAAGGCTTTGGCAAAACATCGGGCTTCTTTCGAAACGGTTGGAAATCGAAGGGATTTATAGTCGCAGCCCGGAAAGTGCCATCATACCGGTGTTAGTCGGGGCCGAAGAGCGGTCCCTTCGACTTGTGGAGGTTCTCCTCGAGAATGGTTTTTTAATTCCGGCGATTCGGTATCCGACGGTAGCTCGAGGATCAGCACGCATTCGAATTGCACTTTCCGCCGCCCACTTTTCGGAGCAAATTGAAGCCCTTGCCACTGTTATCAATGGATGGCATTGAAAGCGCAGGAAGCCTTTTGGATGCGGATCAGGGATGGGGAAACAAGCATCGAAGAGAAGATACGAATTGAGATAACGAGCATGATCCGCGGAAGCGACTCAGCAAAAAGACGTGAAGTTACGGGCGGTTTGCGATTAAAAGAAGAGCAGGCGCGCGGAGTGCGCCGAAAAATTCATGGAGGTTGTAATTTCCAGCATACCGGAATACGCGTTTCTAGTCCATGTTGACACTGACCTTACCTCATTGCCGTTTTCTGGTATTGGTATTTTTGCTGTCAACTGGCGGCAACGTCCTGGCGGATTTATGTGAGGAATATGCGCACGTCATAGACACCCATATTTCTATTCTGCGTGTCGTCGAAAAACGTGCTAACGCTGTCGCGGATTCAAGACAGGCCGTTGAAGTGATCAATCAGTACGTCGATGAAATGGTCAACTGGCGGCGGCAGATGGCTCCGCTCGACCGTGCCGTATTCGAGCTGGACCAGGGAAATGTCGAAAATGCCCCTCCATTGTGTCAGAAGGCCATCGAACGATTCAACTTCTTCGCAAAAGAAGATCTCGATCTCGCGGAGAAACTTGGAGAGCTCCTGGTGAAATACATCAGTGATCCGGCCGTGGTAGCCGCGTGGCGCCGGATGCAGGATCTCCCACATCGTTAGAATCCTTGAAAAGCAAAACTGATCGCAGATGAGTCAAGTTTTTTCTGTAGCCGCACATTAAGCACTAGTGTCCTGTCCCCGAAATAACATATATTTTGCCGGAAGTCAGTTGGCTGTTTTTCAAGGCGCGAACGAGCGCCCATATCTGAATCATACGGGCCGAGAGAGCAACGCAGAAAAACGGCCAACTGGCTCCGGCCC
>DATMQC010000286.1:0-5554 GCA_035567275.1 Chthoniobacterales bacterium
GATCCACGCTCTTTTTCACCGAAAGACTGCCTCCGACAGCGCTAACTCCTTGCAACGGGCAAGGTCGAGTTTGCCCGAAGCGAGGATTGGGATTTTGTCGACTCGCTTGATTGTCCGGGGAACCCACAGACTTGGAATACCGATTCCAAGCAATCCCTCCCTTATTTTCTCCAACGGCAAGTCTCGCGCAGAGAGCAGCACGAGCGCCTCCCCTTTTGATTGATCCGGAACACCGGCGATCGCCAGAACACGTTCGTCCTCCCCTTTCAATCCCAAGAGCTCGATGATTTTAATCTCGATCGTTTCGTGCGGTACCATCTCTCCGGCGATCTTTGAAAAGCGGGAGAGGCGACCTTCAATATAGAGAAAACCATCATCGTCGAATCGAGCAAGATCTCCCGTCTTAAACCAGCCGTCTTGAAGCACTTCGGCCGTTCGTTCGGGTTCTCCAAGATATCCCTCAAAAATATTAGGTCCCTTCAGCCAGAGAATTCCCATCTCATGCGGCGATAATATTGCGTCGGTCTCAACATGACGAATTTGCGCCGCCTGGCCCGGCAGCAACTTCCCAACCGAACCGAATCGATCCGAGCTTTGAATTGCCTCGTCAGGATGTCGTCGGGCGGGGTCGGGCAAATTCGTGCTTACGACAGGGGAAGTCTCCGTTAAGCCGTAGCCCTCCAGTACATGTTTCCCGAATTTGGCCTCGAAGAGCTCCGCCAGTTTGAGAGGCAGTTTCTCAGCGCCCGTCACCAGCAATTTAATGCTGGCAAACTGCTTGGGTTCGGCCCGTTTTAGATAGCCACGGAGAAAAGTTGGCGTGGTCACCAGCAAAGTAATCCGGTGGCGCTCGATGATTTCCGCGTTCTTCACAACGTCAGCCGGGCTCGGGTAGGTCACTGCGCGGACCCCTCCAACCATCGGGTACCACAGAGTAACAGTGCAACCAAAGCTGTGGAAGAATGGCAGAGAGGCCATCACCGAATCTTCACGGCCAAGATTCAGCATCGATCCAAATTGCATCACATTCCCGAGGATATTGCGGTGACTCAGGACGACGCCTTTTGGCTCGCCAGAACTGCCGCTGGTAAATAGAAGAACCGCCTCTTTGCGCCCCCCCTGACGAGGAAGGCCAAGAATGCTGCTAAGAAGCCACGCGGGAGTCACAGCCGAAACCAGACGCCAGACAACAATCTTTGGCTTCAGCTCCGGCATGAGCTCCTCCAGTCTGAAGATGTCTCTGGGCCAAGGAAAATCTTCGAGACGCTTCATGACCGGTTTGGCGGAGATCGCATGCAGGATCTGGCCGCGACTGATAGCCGACTGTAAAGCCGCGCGCCCAGCGGTGAAATTAAGATTGACTGCCGTCTTGTTCGCTAAGGTCACGGCTACATTCGCCACAACGGCGCCCAGTCCCGGGGGCAGCACCACTGCGACTCGGTCCCCTGAACAATGCGTCCTTATCCACTTGCTCAACGCTATGCTTGCTGCCAACAAATCTCCGCGTTTGACCACGCGCCCATCCATTCCGTCAATTACTGCGTCGTCAAACTGCCTTCGTTTCAGGCCTCGGACAGTCGCGCGACCGAGATGTCCGTCGAATTCAGGCCGCCTTTGATAACAAAATTCACCGAGAGCAAGCAGGCTCTCACGGACGAGCCCGATTTCAACCGATGAAGCGGGAATAGGGTTTCCGAATGCGACCGTAACGGAGCAGGGGATCTTTTTGGGAAGCTTGAAGAAATACCGTCCTCCTTCGAAGGAGAAAATCGATCCCCAAAGGCCATCCAGCCAGACCGGCACAACTTCGCAGTCGGAGCGCTGCGCGATCAACTCAAAGCCCTTGCGAAGTTTCAAAAGAACGCCGGTTCTGCTCAGCTCGCCTTCCGGAAAGATGCAGACAATTTCCCCCATCTTGATCCGCTCAACCGCCTGGCGCACCGCTTCTTTCGCACGGACATTTGAAATCGGTATGGCCTCGACAAGCCTGAAGATCGGCTGGAGCCATCGGATCCGGTAAACGGATTCATGAACCATGAATCGAATTGGCCGAGGGCAGGCTAACTGGAGCACGACCGCGTCGACATAGGACAGGTGATTCGGGACCAGCAGAAAACCGCCGCTTGGGAGGTTTTCTTTGCCGAAGGCTTCGACCGTATAGAATGTCCGGGCAATAAGATTTCCGAACAGCCTGAAGAGCGCTGAGCGAAAGGTTTTGGAGCGTGGAGGGGGATGATTCACCACCGAGACACAGAAAGCACTAAGTTCGAAGGGAAATCAACTGAGGGTTGAAACTCGTTTTCTTGCATCATCCATGCGGCGCCAGTAATCTTCCCCGCCATGTCCGATACGCCAATGATGCAGCAGTATCAGAGCATCCGGCGAACCCTGCCTGCTGGCTCGCTACTGCTTTTTCGTCTCGGAGATTTTTACGAACTGTTTTTTGAAGACGCCAAAGTCGCAGCGCCGATTTTAAACGTGGCACTGACGAAACGAAATGGCATGCCGATGTGCGGCGTTCCTTTTCACGCGGCGGAGAGCTACGTCGGTCGATTGATCAAGGCTGGCCATCGGGTTGCCATTTGCGACCAGACCAGCGAGCCGCGTCCCGGAAAGATCGTCGAGAGGAAGGTTACACAGATCATCAGTCCTGGAACGGTCAGCGATTTTCATTTGCTGGAATCGAGTCGGAACAACTTTCTGGCGGCAGTCGCGGCGGAGAAGCGGTGCTCTGGTTCGGGCGCCCAAAAGGAGCGGTACGGGCTAGCTCTCCTGGACGTAAGCACGGGAGAATTTCGAGTCACTGAAGTCTATTCTTTTGGTGCGCTCGAAGATGAATTAGCCCGCTTTGCTCCGACCGAGGTGCTGGTCGCCGATTCACATCCGGAATTGGTCCGACGGATTCCCCGCAGTTCGGCATACGACGGTTATACCTTTGAACTGGACCACGCGACTTACATCCTGCGCGAGCAGTTTTCCGTTCAGTCGCTGGACGGATTTGGCTGCGGAGATATGCCGGCTGCTGCCGGCGCTGCGGGAGCCATCATTCATTATCTCAAACATCAGCTGCGCAGAGAGACAACTCATATTCGCGCTCTAGGTGTTTTTCTTTCGGATGAGTGCGTCGCGATGGATGTTGCTACCCAGCAGAATCTGGAGTTGGTCAGATCCAAAACGCAGAGTCCTGACACAAGCCTTTTGGCGGCGCTGAATCGCACCGTGACTCCGATGGGCAGCCGGCTCTTGCGCCAGTGGATTTTGAAACCGCTCCGATCACTCGGGCCGATCCGCCAGCGGCACGAAATGATCCAGCAACTGTTGGATCAATCTTTTCTGTTGAGTGCTGTCCGGAAGGCGTTGACCGAGATCCGGGACGTAGAACGCACACTTGGAAGATTAAGTCAGGGAAACGGAAATGCACGCGACCTTGCGGCGTTGCGCATGTCACTCGAAGCACTCCCTGAGCTAAAGGAGCACCTGAGAGCGCTGGCAAGGGCGACTTTGAGCGAAGAAAAGGAGACGTTGACCATTCAGATTGCTGAAGGAATTCGCGAATTACCCGATCTGGTCTCTTGTTTGCGCGATGCTCTGGTTGAGGAACCTCCGGCGCTCCTCAAAGAAGGAGGCATGTTCCGAGATGGATACGATTCAGCGCTGGACGAGATGCGTATCGCCTCAAGAGGTGGCAAGGATTGGATCGCCGCCCTTCAACAACGCGAGATCGAGCGTACAGGCATAAAGTCGCTGAAAGTCCGCTTCAATTCCGTATTCGGCTATTTCATTGAGATAACGAATGCGAACCTGGCTTCCGTCCCTGAGGATTACATTCGCAAACAAACGACGGTGAACGGCGAGCGGTTCATAACGCCGGAACTGAAAGAATTTGAATCAAAGATTCTTGGAGCGGAAGAACGGGCGAAGGCGCTTGAGTATGAACTTTTTCTGCGCCTTCGGGAGACGCTGCTCAAAAATCTCGACCAATTGCAGATAACGGGTCGTTCGATCGCCGTCTTGGATGTCGTCGCTTCGCTTGCTGAGACAGCCCGGTTGTACGGTTATGCGCGTCCGGTCATTTCGGATGACGTCCGGATAGCAATTCGGGATGGGCGGCATCCAGTTCTCGATCAAAATCTAACGGAGGAAAAGTTTGTTCCGAATGACTGCCTCCTGGATGGCGCGGAAAATCGCCTGATGCTTGTCACGGGGCCGAACATGGCCGGCAAATCGACGTTTATTCGCCAAGTCGCATTGATAGTTTTGATGGCTCAAATGGGCAGCTTTGTTCCGGCAGCCGAAGCAGAGGTTGGACTTGTGGATAGAATTTTCACTCGGGTTGGTGCTTCCGACGATTTATCGCGCGGACAATCGACCTTCATGGTCGAGATGAACGAAACAGCGAACATAGTCAATAATGCGACCGACCGCAGCCTGGTCATTCTCGACGAGATCGGCCGAGGCACTTCTACCTTTGACGGCCTGTCGATCGCGTGGAGCGTCGGCGAGTATCTCCACGATTTCATCAGGGCAAGAACTCTGTTCGCAACCCACTATCATGAGATGACCGAATTGTCTATGATCTGCCCCGGCGTGAAGAATTACAACGTGGCTGTCCGGGAATGGAACGATCAGATCATCTTCCTTCGGAAGATTCAGCCGGGAGCCGCGGACAAAAGCTATGGCATTCAGGTTGCGCGCCTGGCTGGTCTGCCAATAGAAATTGTGGAGCGCGCCAAAGAAATTCTGGCGAATCTGGAAGCCTCGGAACTAAATGCTCAAGGAAAGCCGCGTCTGGCAGAGGCAAAGGCAGTGCGTCAGCGGTCGCGCCGGAAGGATGAGCAAAGACCTCAGCTCAATCTGTTCGACTATAGGCCAAGTTAGCCTGGAGCGGCTCGGAAGGAAATGGACTTAAATCCAGGCGGAACAGAGTGAATTCTTTCTTCCTCGAGCGATGCGCGTTAGTGTCCGGTCGGCGAAATAAACATGCCTTTCGTTGGGATCAAAATGGGTCGGCGACAAGGCGGTGCTTTTTGAGTTCTTTCTTTTGGAAATCAAATTTTTCCGATTTACTTCGAGCCTTCCTTTCTTTGATGGATATTCGAAATTCGATGAAGAAGATTTTGACGTTGATTGCAATCGTATCGCTCGGCTTTGGAGCCTGTGAACGCCATCCGGCATCCCAGTTGCCAAAGGAAGCGGAATCAAAAGAAGGAACCGGCAAATCAGACCAATCCAGCAATGCGGAGTCAACGCCAGAAGCTTCGACCAGTGGAACTCCAAAGACCTACTTTCCCAGGAATTCGCAATAACATTGTGGATCGCGGGGGCGATGATTCGGAGCGCGGGGTGACATGTCCAAAGGGCGTTTCACAATGGCTGTTTTTTCGGTTTGGCTGCGTAGAAGAGCGATGAGTTTCGTCTGTGCGGGTCGTGGCTTAGCTTTGCTTTGCCTCACCCAGGCTAATTTCAGAATTCATATCGCGGCGAGTATCTGTGTAATCGCATTGGGTTGGCTGTTCTGGATCTCGGTGATTGAGTGGCTGATCCTTGTGCTAAC
>DATMQC010000287.1:0-7245 GCA_035567275.1 Chthoniobacterales bacterium
CAACTAAAGAAATGTGCATACTGGCCGTGTTAAACATGTGCGGTTATTGGCTGCAATTGCCCTGTCAGGGATGAGAAAGATCGACATCTTTGTATCTTCGCCGGAGGACGTTCGGAAGGAGCGCAGCGTGGTGGAACGTTCAATTCGCGCGATTGCCGCAGAATTTGACGTTCCGGTCACCGTCACCTACTCAAATTGGCGGAAGACAATCAGGCCAGAGGACATAATTCCGGTACAGGGCAAAAATGGATCGGACGAGGGTAGATCCTGGCTTTGCCCGTGCTTCTGGGAATATCAAGATTCAAACCTCGACAAGGATTACCGGGAACAGATTCCGAACACCGGGTCTTACGATCTGGTTATCTCGATCCTCTGGTCGAAACTTGGAACCAGGATTTCGCCGGTTTGCGTCATGCCGGATGGCAGCCAACCGCAGACGGCGAACGAGTATGAAGTCGCCTGGGTGCTGGATCAGCTAAAGCGAACCCCTGGCTTTCCGGAGTTGCGTATCTATCGCAACCAATCAACCCCACCGGCACCGCTGCAACCCAGGGACGAACGGGAATCATTCTTTAGGGAGTGGGATGCGCTCCAAGAATTCTTCAGAGCGTGGGAACGAGAGGCGCCGTTTGCGGAGGCTTGCACGAACTATTCCAATCTTCAGGAATTTGAGGGTCTGTTCCGGGAGCATTTCAGAGACTTTCTCGCGAGGCAAGTGGAGAAGGAGGTTGTTACGCGTAAGAAAGCCTCCGGATCGCCTAACTGGAGTCTGGAACCCTACCGGGGATTGCGACCGTTTGAGTTCGAGCAGGCGCCGATCTTTTTTGGGAGGACCAAAGCCGTCGGAGAAATCCTTGATGCTTTGAACCGGCAGTCAAACGCCCAAAAGCCTTTTGTTCTGGTACTCGGACCGGCCGGGTCGGGGAAGAGTTCCCTCGTTAGAGCTGGCGTTCTGCCGCTTCTCATCGAAGTTGGAAATTCGGCCGGAGAAGGGCCATGGCGAAGCGCCAGCACGCGCCCTGGGAGCGGTGTCACGGGACAAGATCCCTTAGATGCGTTAGCCACAGCGCTACTCAGCGAAGACGGGTTGCCTGAGCTTCAGTCCGGAAATACTCGCGATGCATGGCGAAACCTGGCTTCTGAACTTCGGGAACGGCCAGACATTGTTGCTTCGCGGGCAAAAGACATCCTGGATCAGATCAGCCGCGAGGAGATGGATCAACTTCTTCACCAGGACGATGGTCAATCGCTGATCCCCGGCAGAATCGAATTCGCTGAGCTCGCACGACACCGAAAGTTGCGGCGCGCAAAGCCGCAGGCGCAATTAGCACTGGTTGTCGACCATCTGGAAGACTTGTTTACCGCGGGATTTTCGCAGGAGACCCAACAGCAGTTTGTCGCAGCGATTGGGTGCCTCGTACGTACTCAGCGAATTGCTGTGGTCGCGACGCTTCAAAGCGAGTTCTACAAATCATATCAGCGATTGTCCGAGTTGGTAACACTCTCCAGTCCCGCCGGCCGATACGATATCCAAGCGCCGGTCCGCCAGGAACTCGCGGAAATGATCCGGCTTCCAGCAAAGGCGGCCGGCCTGCGGTTCGATCGAGACAAAGAGCAAAGTTTGGATGAGGCGTTAGCAAACGCCGCCGCCCAACGCGCAGATTCTCTTCCGCTGTTGGAATACGTTCTTTCGCAACTCTACGAGAAACAGCTCGATCGTGGCGATGGATTGCTCCGATTCTCTGATTACCGAGAGATAGGAGGGTTCGATGGTGCTCTTGCAAGGCGCGCTGAATCCGCTTTCACGGCGCTCAGCAAAGACGCCCAGCATTCCTTTGACTTTGTTTTTCGGCGACTGGTGGCGTTAGGACCGGACGGCAAGCCTATCAGCAGACCGGCCCTGTACAAGGACCTGACTTCGTCTCCCGAACACGACGATCGACGGAATGCAGGCTCCAGGGAACTGGTTGAATGCATGCTCAAAGAGGGGCTATTCACGGCGGAAAATGAATCCGGCAAAGTTGTCGTCGTTCGAATCGCTGACCATGTGCTTCTCTCAAAGTGGCCGAGAATTGAGGAGTGGCTAATCGAGGACCAGGGATTCGTCCGCATGCGTGATCGGATCGACGGATGCATGAGGGTGTGGCAGAAGCGAGGCCGCCACTCCCATGACCTTCTAAGGCCGGGCCTCAGTCTGGCGGATGCGGAGACTCTGAATAACCATTTTCACTCATCCCTCTCCGACGCTCAGATTGACTACATACAAAAGAGCTTGGCTGGACAAAAGCGACCCGAGATTAAAAGGCTCCTGCTCGGGCTTCCTCTTCTAATTGCGCTGGTTTTATTAGCCGCGGCTGCCGGTATTCATTGGTTCAGCAAAGATAGAACACAAGCGATCAGGGAGCAATATGACAAGATTGAACAGAAAATTACCGAGCTCGCCCATGGCGACCGGGGTCGGGATGATAATGAATTGAGGAAACTCCAAGAGAATGCACGGCTTGCTCAGCAGCGCGCCGAAACCGCTCTGACAGAGCGAGCCTCTTTGGAAGCTCAACTAAAAAAGGCGCAGGATGACTCCCTGCGCGCCCAACAAAATGCCGGACTTGCCTCCTCCAAACGCTTAGACCTTCAAACTCAGTTGAAGCAGGCCCTCCAGCAGGCTCAACAGGAAACTGAACTGGCGACCTCGCAGCGCTTAGAGCTTCAAACTCAGTTGAAACAGGCTCAGGACAAGCTCCAGCAGGCTCAACAGGATGCTGAACTGGCGACCTCGCAGCGCTCAGACCTCCAAACTCAGCTGAAGCAAGTCCAGGACAAGTTCCAGCAGGCTCAACAAAACGCTGAACAAGCTGCCTCTCAACGCTCAGACCTTCAAAGTCAGTTGAAACAGGCTCAGGACAAGCTCCAGCAGGCTCAACAAAATGCTGAACAAGCTGCCTCTCAACGCTCAGACCTCCAAAGTCAGTTGAAGCAGGCTCAGGATAAGCTCCAGCAGGCTCAACAAAACGTTGGACTTGCCTCCTCTCAACGCTCGGACCTCCAAAGTCAGTTGAAACAGACTCAGGACAAGCTCCAACAGACTCAACAAAACGCTGAACTGGCTGCCGCGCAACGCTCAGACCTTCAAACTCAGCTGAAGCAGGCTCAGGACAAGCTCCAGCAGGCTCAGCAAAATGCTGAACTAACCACCTCGCAACGCTCAGACCTTCAAGCTCAGTTGAAGCAGGCTCAAGACAAGCTCCAGCAGGCTCAGCACGATGCCGAAATCGCCTCTTCGGATCGCGCTGACCTCCTAGCTCAGCTCAAAAAGGCCGAGGAAAAAGCCCAGCTAGCCCAAAAGATCGTGGATCTAGTGTCCGGCCAAACGCATTCCGAAGGCAGCGGGAACGCAAAATCGGAGACATCGAAACGGAACACCGATTCCACCCCAAACCAAAGTCGATCTGGAAGAGCTTTGCCCTTGGACGCGGGTCAGAACCCAGGCCCCTATAATTCAACCCAACCGTTGATTCCGTCGGTTCAATCCGCTAACCACTAAATTGCGCCGGCTACGGCTGGTTGGCACTAAGAAACCGTGAAGTTCGAGCTTAACCACAGCAACGACGTATTATGAAGGCAAGATTCTACACGCTTTGTATTTGCGCACTCGACGCGCTGTTGTCGTTGGCTCCGATCGGAAAAGCTTCCGGCGGAGAAGTTCTGTACGAAGATAATTTTGCGAACTTGGACCCTAGCTGGGGTACACCAGGAGAGATTCTAAGCGTGAAGGAAGGCAGGCTCGTGCTGAAACCCGCACTTAACTCGACCCAGAGCGTTCTGAATCAATCCAATCTTTTCGACGATGCCGACACTGAATTGCAAGTCACATTGTCGAGCGGCGATCCCAATGTCCCTGGCGGCCTGGTTTTCTGGGCAAAAGACTACAGCAATTTTTATTGTTTATGCATCGATGCTAGCGGCTCATTCAAAGTCAGCCATTTTGTCATCGATCGCTGGCTCAATCCCGTCGGATGGACCGAAAGCGACACGATCAACAAAGGTGTTGGTCAGACGAATAAGTTACGTGTAGTAACGAAGGGTCGCCAGGCTACCGCATATATCAACGATCAGGAGATAATTACTATCAATGGCCAACCTCCCCAGGGTGGCGGCTGCGTTGGCGTCTCCGGCGGTTCGGGACAAGATTCGCAGAACACATGGGAGTTCGCGAATCTCAGAGTCATTGCCACCGCTCAAGCTGCGCCTTCGAAAGCTGCACCGACCCAACCTCGCCAGGTTCCACAAGTCGCTCTGCGCCTCCATGGATCTAATACAATCGGCAAAGACCTGGTCCCGGCTCTTTGCGAAGACTTCCTGAAATATGAGGGCGCCACCTCCGTTCAGCGTAAACCGGGAGCGAGAGAAGACGAGGTCGATGTCGAAGCAGTCTTGCCAAACGAAACGGAGGGACCGGTGACATTCGAAATCCAGGCTCACGGTTCGAGTACCGCCTTCGCAGACCTCGCTGCGGGGAAAGCCGATATAGCCATGTCTTCCAGACAGATAAAGTCCGAGGAGGTTCAGCAATGCGCCTCAGCTGGATTGGGCAATCTTTTGTCGCCGGCTTCCGAAAACGTCTTAGGAATAGATGCCATCGCGGTGCTAGTGAACAATAGCAATCCGCTTGCTTCGATAACGAAACAACAGTTGGCTGACGTTTTCTCCGGAAGAATCAGCGACTGGTCACAGATAGGCGGCAGTCCGGGTTCCATCTACCTTTATGCGCCTGATGATAATTCCGGCACACTTGATACATTCAAAACGATCGTCCTGGGCAACCGGCCGCTTTCTCCGCGGGCTTTACGCTACGAGGATGCGGCAAAACTTTCGGATGCCGTAGCTGCTGACACAAATGGAATCGGCATGGCCGGCCGCTCGTTCGCGCGCAACTGCAAGATACTTGCCATTGCCGAGCCGGCTAAAAAGCCTCTGTTGCCGGAAACATTTACCGTTGCCACGGGGGACTATCCACTTTCTCGTCGTCTTTACCTTTATACCCCGTCCAATCCGCAAAATAAATGGACGCGCAAATTCGTTGAGTTTGCGCTCCCGAAATTGGAGGTCTTTTCCTGGTGGACATCAGGTGGCGAAGCCGCTGCCCTCGACGCGCTCTTTAACACCTACAAGAAGCAATTCCCCGGGATTGGTATCATTAATGCCACGGTTGCCGGCGGAAGCGGATCGGGCGCGCGTCCCGTGCTCCAAACGCGCCTTGCTGTTAACAACCCTCCCGACACGTGGCAAAGCCATCCCGGATGGGAATTACTGGGCCAGTATGTAAACCCGGGATACTGCGAACCGATCACCGAGCTTTACGAGAGCGGCGGTTGGGACAAGGCCTTTCCCAAGGCGCTCGTGAATATGGTTTCCCAGGAAGGAAAGGCGTACGCCGTGTTGACCGGCGTTCATCATGGCAATGTCCTCTGGTACAATAAGAAACTGTTGCAAAAATACGGCATTACGGTCCCTAAAAGGCTGAGCTTTGACGAATTCTTTGCTATTTGCGACAAACTGAAAGCTGCCGGAGTCCCGGCGATTGGCGTCGGTGATTCGGGAATCTGGGCTTCTACCCAACTTTTTGAGAATACGCTTCTTGGAGTCGTCGGTCCGCAAGGCTGGACGGATCTCTTCAGCGGCAAAATGCAATGGGACGATCCCAAGGTTAAAGAAGCGATGGAGTATTTCGCAAAGATGCAGGACTACCTGAATCCGGACCATGCAGATCTGACTTGGGATCAAGCCGTTAAGGAGCTGATGGACGGCAAGGTTGCATTCAATTCGATGGGCGACTGGGCCGATGGCGAATTTATCAAAGCCAAAATGAAAGAGAACGAAGACTTCGGCTGGGTAAACCATCCGGGGACGGAGGGCTCCTTTTTGATTGTGGCTGACGGATTTACTCTGGCGAAAGGTGCGCCGCACAAGGAATCGGCTATCGCGTGGCTGAGAAGCATCGGAACCAAGGAGGCGCAGGAAGCATTCAACCCGTTAAAGGGCTCGATTCCGGCGCGGACCGACGTCGATAAGTCGAAGTTTGATGCCTACCATCGCTGGTCGATGGAGGAGTTCGCCAAGGATAGATTACTCCCCAGCTGCGTCCACGGCGGAGCGGCGCCTGAAGCGTTTCAAAAGGCATTGAACGACGCTGTATCTTCTTTCGTTCGGAATAAGAACGTCGACAACTTTGCGACAGCGCTCACGCAGGAATCAAAGAAGGTCGCTCCAATCATGGGCAGGCTCCAATTTTCGTCGGAGACAATTGCGCTAGTAAGCCCTGATTTGCCGCCGGGCGCTCCGCCACAATACGCCGAAGATGTCAAAGGTGCCGGCAAACTGAACATTATCTTTCATTTCCGCTCGGGAAGCACCCGCCTGGATGATCGGGCTCTGGCGGACATGAATCGTCTTGTGAGTCTTCTTCAGAACCCGACCTACCAGGGCAAAAGTCTTCTGCTCTTTGGTTTTTCGGACAACTTCGGCGGACACCGGCTTAATTCAGTCATTTCAAAGGAACGCGCAACGTCGGTTGCGGGAGAATTGCAAAGGCGGGGCATTACTCCCTCGCTCGTCACCGGCTACGGAAAAGTTTTGCCCATCGCCCCAAACGAAACGCAGGAAGGCCGGGAACAAAACCGGCGCGTTGAGGTATGGCTTCGATGAGAATCAACGTGCAGCCGGCCGGTCTCGCGAGGTAGACTCGAATTGAAAATAAAAAATCGCACGGCACAGAGGCCGTCCCTCCCATCAAAAGACGAACATCGGCGAAAATGGCCCTTCTCGGCGATTGCCTCGCAAGTCCGCCTCCGGGGAAGTTTCTACGTTCCGTAAAGCCGGTCTCCAAAGTCTCCGAGACCGGGAAGAATATACTTTCGCGCGTTCAATTCACGATCCAACGCCGCCGCAACGATAGGAATATTCGAATCGAGTGCTTCAACCGCGCCAACGCCCTCAGGCGCTGCTACAACACAGACGAGCGTCGGTGTCCTGCAACCGTGCTCTCGTACAAGCTGAATCGCTTGAACCGCGGATCCGCCGGTTGCCAGCATCGGATCGACTATCAACACCCTTTGCGAGTCAAACTGCGGAAGCTTGCAGTAGTAGCTTCTGGCAATTGCTGTTGCGTGGTCGCGCTCCAGCCCGATATAGCCAACGCTTACATCCGGAAATAGATCCGTGAACGGCTGGACCATGGAAATGCCGGCC
>DATMQC010000288.1:0-4047 GCA_035567275.1 Chthoniobacterales bacterium
GAAACCGGGCACTGGATCTGCGCTCAGATTTTCCAGCGTAACGAGTGCGCTTCTGCGAAACGGCATTTCCCAGTAGCAATTGAATGCGCCGGCCGGGTTCACCGCCACCGGCAGCGAAGCGATATTGCAGCGCACACCCCAGCCGTTGCAGAAAAAATCCCCCAGCGGCACCTCGACAGACGGGGTTTCCTCTCCATCCCAGAAAAACCGGATGACAAACCTCCGCCACCTCTCAGGATGGACTGTTAGCCAAATATGTTGAATCGCTCCAGGGCCTTTGATCTCTGCCAAAGTCACTTTGCCATGGGCGGCAATATCTATGCTCGGCGACACCTTCCATCCCTGGCCTAGCTCACGCGCCGGAACTGATCCCGTCCCTTCCGTCGCCATCCCCGCTTTACCTTTGCTACCATCAAAATTTTCGGCGCTGATCGATCGAGTCTCTGCATGTGAGAGACGCGACAAATTGCCCAGTGACATACCAAGCCCATTAAATGTTATATCCATTGTTAGGTGAACGAATTCATTTTATACCGGAAGTCTTGATCGACTCAACGAGTTGCCGTTGAAAGAAGAAGAAAAGAATCAGCGTGGGCAGCGCCACGACGGCCGAGGCCGCCATGATATAATTCCAGGCCGCGGAATATTGGGAGTGAAAGCTGGCGATCGCCACCTGGACCACCCACAAGTCCTGGTTCGTTGTAATCGTCAACGGCCAGAGAAACGAGTTCCAATTGACCAGAAAAAAGAAAACCGCCAAAGCAGATAGAATCGGCCGGCTTAGCGGCAGCATGATATTCCAATAAATACTCCAGTAGCTCGCCCCATCGATGATTGCGGCTTCTTGCAATTCCCCTGGAATACCGAGGTAAAATTGACGTAACAGAAATATTCCAAAAGCATTAAATATCGCCGGAATAATCAGCCCGGCGTAGTTGTTAACCATTCCCAGTCGACGGACCAGAATGAAAAGAGGTACGATAATAACAGGCAGCGAAACAAGGAATGTCGCGAAGATAGACAAAAAGATAAGATCACGTCCCGGGAACTTCAGCCGGGCAAATGCGTAACCTGCCATGGAATGAAAGAAGAGCGCGACGACGGTAATGGTGCCGGCAACGAAAAAGGTATTTAATATATACCTTGTAAAAGGAAGCTGGGTAAAGACGTAGCTGAAGTTTTCCAGAGTAGGATGTTTAGGAATCAAGCTCAAGTTGAAGATTTCATCAGGCGGTTTGAAGGCCGCAGATAACATCCAGACTAATGGAGCCGCGGTGAGAATGGAGAGCACCGCAGTCGACAGATAAAGGGCGATTCGGCTCATCCTGAGCTCCGAAGAATTTGGTCCACGCATGATCTTAAATGAGCAGCTCTTTACGTGAGATGAAAACGCCCTCCGCGCGTGGCTATGAACAAGGCAATTGTAATTGCCATGAGGACAATGACAAGTGAGGAAGCCATCGCGGCCGCATAGCCGTAGTTATTAAATTGAAACGCTTGTTGGTAGATATAGAACACCGCGAGCGCGGTTGAATTAGCAGGCCCACCTTTCGTCATGACATAGACAAGATCGAATGCTTGAGAGCCGGATACCGCTGATACGGTCGAAACCAGCAGAACGAAAAAGCTGGTAGGCTGCAGTAACGGCAGCGTGATCTTGGTGAACATCGCCCACGCACTCGCTCCGTCAATCCTGGCCGCCTCGTAGTATTCTCTTGGGATTTCCTGCAATCCAGACAAAAAGATGATCATGTAATAACCCATCAAGAACCAGATCGTCACAAACAGGATTGCGCCAAGAGCCAGACTCGGATCGCCCAACCATGACCGGCTCGGAAGATGAACTAGTTCGAGCATTTCGTTGATAAAACCAATCCTGTCGATGAGCATGACTTGCCAGATCAAGCCAATGACGACCAGGCTCACCACATATGGCATAAAGAACAAGCTGCGCCAGACGCCGATAAACGGGATCTTTTGCCTAACCAGAAGTGCAAGACCTAAACCACTTACATAGAGACCAGGGACGAGGATCAAGACATAGAGGATGGTTACCCACAAGCTCTTAAGGAACAGCACATCGTGGAACATGCGGTTGTAGTTCGCCAGTCCAACGAATTTGTAGCCGCCAAAGCCGTCGACGCTGAAAAATCCAAGGCTCAAGGAGAGAAGCATCGGCACGGCAACGAATATCAGGAGTCCGATCGAGTCGGGCAGGATGAACAGGAAGGCGGCCATAGATTCCTTGCGCGAATGCGTCCAGAACGCCCGCGCCCGGCGTTCAGACAATGCCTTACGACGAGGGCCTCGAATGCCTTTCGATCCATCGGTATTTCGGACCGAGGTGCCGAGAGACGTTCGAGGCGGATCTGTCATCAGCGCCGGTTAGTCATTTTCGTCTCGCTATTTCCGGGCTCTGGAACTCAGCGCAGCGGGGCGCCCGTATAACCAGCCAGGAAACCGTCGATACGCTGGGAGGCTTCCTCAGCTGTCTGTTGAGGATCAGCGCCGCTCAACTGACACGCCTGGATCGCATCCGAAACCGCCTTGTACACCTCGGGTGGAACCCGCGGTTCACCGCGGCCTGTCGGTGCTATCACGTCCTTGAAGAGCTTCATTGGTCCGCTGTCGTACCCCCCTTGAGCGGCCGCTTTGTCCAAGGCCGATTTGCGAGGAGAAACGTCGCTCTTGGACTTGATGCACCAGTCAACGATTCGCTGGATCGAGTCTTCATGCATCGAACCGAGCGCCCACACACAAAACTTTGCAGATTCCTCCGGGTTTGGCCCTTTGGCATTGGCGACAAAAGCCCATCCTCCCAGAATGCTTTTCGGCACGCCGTTTGGCGGTATTGGAAGTGGAAAGACGCCGTATTGGAAATCCTTCGCATTCTGTCGCAATGCGCTGATGCCCCAGATGCCGCAATTTTGCATGGCACACAACCCTGAGCCCAAATTAGCCACGATATCGCCGCCGCCGCCGCCGAGAAAATTACGCGGCGCGAGATTCTGCTTAATCGTTTCCTGCCAGAACTTCAGAGCCTGGACCGTTCCGGCAGAGTTGAAGGCGCTTTTTTTCCCGTCCTGTGTGGCAATATCGCTGCCTCCCTGCCACATGAACGGGTACCACGTGAATGTCTGATAGTAGCCGGGTATGGTTTCGAACAAACAGCCGAACCGATTTCCTTTGGTCAGTTTTTTGGCTATTCCCAGATATTCGTCCCATGTTTTTGGGATATCTGCCTCGGAAAGACCTGCTTCCTGGAAAGCTTTGACGCTGTAGTACATCGCCATTGGTTCCACTTCCATCGGGAGCCCGTAGATCTTGTCGTCAACGATCCGGGTTTCCATCACGTTTGGAAAAAAATCCTTTTTTGCTTCCTCTTCCATATAGGGGGTGAGATCTACCAGCACACCGCCGTTGTAATATCGAAGAAAATCTCCAGGGCTAATAATGAATATGTCGGGTCCCTGACCTGAGGCAAAAGCGGTCTGGAGCTTGGAGCCGTTCATATACTCCTGATTCGGCACATACTGCAGCTGAACCTTGACATCGTGAGTGGCGTTCCAAGCGGCGACGCAGTCCACGAACCATTTGCTCTGCGTATCTCCTTCCCCGCTGCCCGGCGCATAGAATTGCCAGAACGAAAGGGTCTTTGTCGCCGCTCGCGCGGAGTGAATGAAAAATGGGGAAAATACTGACGACACCGCCGCAACAGCAGCGACCTTACCCCCTTTTTTGAGCAGTTCCCTGCGGGTAATTCTTCCTGCCGCATCAGACCATTGATCTGAGCTACCGTTTTCCGACTTAATCTCTGCCATAGTGGGTCTTTGTTTTGAAAGTTACCCCAACGAATCTTCCCAATCGCTCGTTCAACTGGTAGTAAGCGCTTCTAAACGGCACACCGCCAATCGCCGGTAAATGGGTGTCCATAGACTTTGCAGCTGATTTGCTGAGATCCTGGGGGCAGCAATCCAATTCTGGTTTGCAATCGATTGCAGCCTAAGATATCACCGTCTCAGGGTCAAGCTTTAGAACCCCTTTTAC
>DATMQC010000289.1:0-11058 GCA_035567275.1 Chthoniobacterales bacterium
GGTTGGCTTGAAAAGGGTCCGTCTGCGTCGTTGTTCGTTCGTTACGTATCGCACCGGATATGCTCCTCACTCACGCCTCGCATCCAGACCCTTTTGAAGCCAACGGTATGCCTCCTACTTATGACTCGATGCACTAGTGTACGGTCTCGCGTATAATGGTAATTCCGGCGGCTGTTGGTAAAATTAAAGTGCAGCAACACTGCAGGAAAGAAGGGGATACCGCTGAGGACCATTCGTCGATGACCGGAGGTAGGGCCGGATCTCCGAGCCGGCCGTTCTAACAAGGCAGACTCGTAAGACAATGGTGCTAATTCTGGGGCGGGCAGCTCGGAGATCTGCCCCTACCACCTCCAGTGTTGCGTTCAAATGTGCCGCCGACCGGTGAGCGGGCGATTGATCGGCCGTCTGCACAAGACAAGGTCTGATACAAAAATCGCATAACGTCTCTTTCGGTATTGAAGATTATAACAATATCTGAAAAAGTTATTCTATGCCCGAGGATACCCAGTCTTTTTGTGTTCCCTTCCGCCAGCGAGCTCCTTGCGCAGGATTGCTCCTCTCAGCCATCATCGGTATCCTCCTATCCGATGTGCAACCCGGCTGCTGGGTCATCTGGGCGGTCGCGTCACTCTTCCCGGCCGTTCTCATTTGCAAAATCAACTCCTCGCTCCTCGTCTACTCATTGATTCTTTTGCTTTTCGCCTCGTGGCACGGTTATCAGATCGCAACGAACACCGGCTATCAGCGGAGCCTGCACACAATTTCCGATACATCCGAACACACAGTTACTCTCCTGGTCCAGGCGGAACCCAAAGTCGATGAATACCTTTCTACCCAGAAGTTCGTCGCGCTCGTCATTTGCATCGACAATAATCCCTCTAACTTTCAGGTTTCAGCTGAGTGCCCCGGAGAACCTTTTGCCTATGGCGATGAGTTGATTGCCCAAGGAAAATTTTCCCTTCCGTGGACCTCGATGAATCCGGGCGAATTTGATGATCGCGCGTATTTGAAGCGAAAGAACATTTATTTGAACTTTCGTTCCCATCACGGCCTTCCGGCTGAGATCATAGCCCACGGTAGAGGAAATCCGTTTTTCGCAGCCGTGATCTCCCTGCGGCATCGGCTTGCGAACATTTTACAAGAAGGCTTGCAGGATGACGCTGAAGTCGCACAGACAATTCAGGGGTTGGTGCTTGGCGGGCGGTCAGAAACCAGTTCAGAGCTCAAGAAATTGTTCGAGGAAACTGGCACAATCCATCTTTTTGCCGCCAGTGGCCTTCAGGTGAGCCTGTTCGCCGGACTTGCATGGAACGGCATTCGCTATGTTCGACTGCCGCGCCGCTGGACGGCTCTTGGGATCCTGCCGATCGCAGCAACTTATTGCGCTATCACAGGATTCTATCCGGCAACGGTTCGAGCAACTGTCACCGCCAGCCTACTGGCAATTGGCTACTCGCTGGAACGGCCGGTCGCAATGATCAATTCCATTTGCGCCTCGGGGGTGTTGATCCTTCTGCACGACACGCAGGAGTTGTTTCAGACTGGGTTTCAACTTTCGTTCGCCGCAGTTCTCGCAATTATCACCGCTGTTCGGCCGCTGGGCCAACTGCTCTTTCGGCCGTTCCGAGCTGACCCGTTTTTGCCGCTCCAGTTGCTGCGGCCCAGCCAAAGATTCTGTCTCAAGTCCGCGCAGCGGGCATGTGAAGCCCTCAGTCTATGCATTGTTTGCTGGGCGGCAACTTTGCCAATCCTGGCGCTACACGAGCATCGCATCTCGCTGGTTGCGGTCTTCGCAAACATGGCTGTGGTCCCGCTGGCCTCTCTGGTCATGTTGCTTGGAGTAGCTGCCATGGTATCGGCCACGCTGTTTGGCGGGATCGTAGTGTGCATCAATAACACGAGCTGGTTGATCACGAAGATCATTCTCCTGATCTTGCGCGCAGCCATTATGCTTCCCTGTCACGGAGTCAACGTTTCTCCGGCAAACGTTTTGCAGAACGATCGTGTTACCATCCTTCGCGAGGCATCTGAACTCGTGCTGCACATACATGAGAAAAATCATGACTGGCTCGTCAATACCGGAAAGCCGTCGCAATGGGCTCGGATAACTGAACCCTATCTCCAGTCACAAGGGATAAACCGACTCCAGAAAGTGATCCTCAGCCGCACCCTCCCACTTCGGACCGAAACATTCGAACGCGTCAGGAGATCGTTCAAAATCGATGAAATCGTGTCGACGGACGCAAGTCCGATCCCGATCCAACTTGGTAAATTCCGTGTGTTGATTCTGCCTGAACTCAACGAGGAAGTAGTGAGTACCTTGCCGAAGGAGCATGTCGATCTGGTTTGCTGCGGGCGAGCCCGGACTCGCCGCACTCCGGGCAACTCTTTGATTGCGAAAATTACACCCGCCGTTGTCATCTCATCCGGTACGAAGACTGAAATCGCTGCAAATTCAAAGCGTGATCCGGCCTGCCCGCGTTATCTTTACCTCAAACAGGACGGCGCAATAACCGCTGAGCAAAACGGTGACGATCTATTCCTTCACACCTTCCGCGGAACAGAATTACGTTTAACAGCCCGCAGCCGGTAGATCGGTAAATCTTTGGCCAGAAAGTCCTGCTCAAAATCTGTCACCGGATAACTTTCATCAGCCCACTCAAGAAGATTCCAGAGTTGTGATTCGCCGGCAACGCGAGCAATCTGTTGGAAATATGCTTCGTGGTCAGTTTTGATTCGAATTTCTCCCTCGGCGATCAAGGCGCGCCAAAGAGCATCAAAAAATTCGCGATCAACGACACGGCGAACGTGATGTCTTCGCTTTGGCCAAGGATCCGGAAAGGATAAGTGGAAACGGAAAATCGACTCTCTGGGGAGCAAATATTTCACAGCGTATTCCATCTCCATGCGAAGGAGCCTCAAGTTGTCGATCCCAAGTTCGAAAGCACGGCGTCGGGTCTTCCGCATCCGTCCGAGAAGCCGCTCAATACCGAGAAAGTTCCGATCGGGAAATTTTTGCGCGGCCTCCACGAGAAACTTTCCTGGGCCTGAACCAAGGTCGACTTCAACCGGCCGATCGTTCCAGAAGACTTCGCGCAAGGCAATGGGAGAAAGAATATCGGTCAAAATGATTTCCAGCGCTTCATCCGGCGCCCTCGGTTCCACCGATGGAATGTCTAACGCCCGCTCAAGCATAGAATAAGACAAGCGCCCCATAGTTGATCATCCCCAGTCCGGAGATTATAGCTATCGCCCGCTGCAAACGCAAAATCGCAATCAAACGATCCTATTTCCCCATCCAGGACCGACCTTAGAGGGCAAAAAATGGGTTGTGTACCCTTTCATTTGCAACAATCGTTAGTGGGCCGTGTCCCGGACAGATGAGCGTTTCAGGCGGCAGCGACAAAATCTTTTCAACATTGTTCCTGAGCGCTTTTTGATAGTCGTTCGGCGCGCCTCCCATCGATCCAGCAAATAGCGAATCTCCTACAACGGCGACCGGCACCTGCAAACCGTAGATTACATAGGAGGTACCCCCGGGGGAATGCCCGTTCGTTAGTCTCGCTTCAATTCGCAGCTTACCGAGACGAAATTGATCGCCCTCGCGCACAACTTTCCCGTCAGCGATCCGCTCGAGGTCAGGAGCAAAAATTTCAGCGTGCGTCTGTTTCCCGATCGCGCCAATGTCGGCAACATGGTCATGATGAGTGTGCGTTAAGAAGAGGTACTTTGCGCTCAACTTCTCAGAGACGACGAATTTCAGAAGCTCACCGGCATCCGCGCCGGTGTCGAAAACGGCGGCATCTCTCGAGCTGGGATCCCAAACGAGATAGGCATTCACAGTCATATCAAGAAGAGGGGTATTGAACTGTTTTACTCCCTCGACGGCAGGCACCCCATCGGGATACCAGCTTTTGGTATAACTCGCCTCAAGGGCAGAGGGTTGAAGCCCTAGCGCTTGAGCAAGCACACCGATTTTTGATCTATCTCCGGATCCGCCTTTCAGGGCGCGCAATTCCTCGGTTTCCAATTGAGTTTTTTGAGACAACTCCTGATCTCCCAAGCCAAGACCCCGTTGCGCTTTTCCGACGATATCTTCAAACAAGTCTTCGAGAGGAATTTTCATAACACAATTAAGCTTGGTCTGAACTTCTCACAAGTTTGTGAACTTGTGAGAAGTGCAGGCCCCCCGCAAGCTCTACTCGGAATAACAATTCCGCGTAACCCCTATCTTTTGGGCAGCGTGAATACGCGGTTATCTTCAATTCGCTTAATGATGATCTGAGCGGGCCGAATATCCAAAACCTGATAGGTGTGATTCGGATCGCCCGGGATCGTAAAATTTTGATTTGTTTCGACCTTCACCGGCTCACTCGAACCTGAAATGGAGAGAAGAGCGTAGGAAGCATGCTCCTGTGCGGGGACACCCTTAGTCAAAGTCACCGCCTGACCGGTTTTGGTATTTCGTAATTTCACCACTGAGTCGTCAACAGGATTTCCATCCTTGTCTTCGGTACGGCGAGCCTCGATGCCGGTAACCTCGTAGTCCAGCCCTTTTAACTGATCCCCTGTCGTCACGCTGTAAGAATCCCCGCTGGAGGGCTGAATCCTGGCTTGTTTTCCTGTGACCTCGGTCAACATAGCCGGCAGGAATTCTTGCCGGATCGAAAGAATTCTCATGTTTTTGCCAACGGGCGGCTGATCTGAAACCTGAGATTGGCCGCCCGGCGAACCGGCCGCACCCGGGGTCCCTTCCAACCGCGCCAACAGCTCGCGATCCGACTCTGCTCCAGCCGGTTCCCTGGGCAAGCCGGCCGTAGCCGAATTCCCAGTGGAGCCACCCGCCGACGGCGGGGGAGCGCTTCGCAGGAGAGAGGCGACTTCGCGGCTCCCCTTTGCCGAAGCAAGCGATGCCGCCGTATTGCCAGACTTGTCGGTGAGTGAAGGATCGGCACCTTCATGCAAAAAGAATGACACCAGATCCGTATTGCCTTTGCTTGCCGCCAGCATGAGAGGCGTTCGCCCATCCTCGGCCCTCGAATCAATTTCGGCCCCGCGGTCCAGCAACGCCTTCGCCGTCTCTTTGTGACCCATCAACGCCGCAACTAAAAGGCCCCGATTAACTTCCTGGCGAGAACGATCCGCTATCGCCAGTACGCACTCGGTATTTCCTCGATACACCGCCTTCATCAGGGCAGTCCAGCCGTTGTTATCCTGAAGATTCGGGTCAGCGTTTCTGGAAAGGAGTGTCTTGACGATGCTCAGCCGGTTGTTTTCGGCTGCAAGCATTAGGGCCGTCAGTCCACTGGAGCCTTGGATATCAACGTTGGCTTTCTGCTCAAGTAACTTGTTTACTACCTCAAGCTGCCCATTTTTTGCAGCGGCCATCAAAGCCGTGTAGCCGTCGCTGTTCCGCGCATTTACATCAATACCCGCCTCAAAAAAGAGGAGCAGAGCCTTGGTGTCGCCTCGCTCGGCCGAACGAACAAAATCGTCCGACTGCACTTTCAGATTCAGTTTCTCCAGCTCCTGGGCTGCCTGCTCTTTGGAATTGCCGCAGCCAAACAACAACAGGGCGAGTAAGACCAGTACACCAAACCAAGCAACTCTCTTCATGGCAACAGTACAAATTTCGGACAAATAGCACCCCTGAGAGCCCATCGCCAATCAGCGTCAAGCCCTACGCAAAGTTAGAATCCTTGAAAAGCAAAACTGGTCCGGACAACTCAGCCCCGTGAATCTCGCCGTCGACCCGATGGGTAAAGGACACGCTCCGCAAAAATTCTTCACGCGAAAATCATCTGCTCGCCATCCATACCGATCAGCCGGCGAAGCCTGAATACATGCGCCGGGCGGGAATGCGGATCAAGCATCACAAAATTGCGGCGGCCGCGCCAAACAAATTTTTCTCCTGTTAGGAGATCTTCGACCTGAAACGGGTCGCCGCCGTTGATCCCGAAACTCTCCAGCGGCACATAGGCGAAGCCACTCTGATGGTTGTACGGATCGAGGTTCACCAGAACAAGAATGATACTATCCAACGCTTCGGTCGCCTTTGAATAAAAGATGATTTGTTCATTCTCTACAGTCTGAAAACGCAGGTTCTCATACTCGCGCAGGGCGCGATTTTGATTACGGATCCGGTTTAGCTTTGTTATATAGTCCTTAATATTGCCAGGAGCATTCCAGTCCCGTTCCTTGAACTGGTACTTCTCTGAATTCAAATATTCTTCCTTACCTGGTACTGGGACATTCTCGCAAAGCTCGAATCCGCTGTAAATTCCGTAGACCGTCGTAAGCGTCGCAGCGAGCACAGCCCGAATCAGAAAGGCGGGACGCCCTCCGGTTTGCAGAAATGTTGGCAAAATATCAGGCGTATTCGGGAAGAAATTCGCGCGGAAATAATAGTTCATTTCCGTTTGAGTTAACTCGGTAAGATATTGGGTAATCTCCCACTTGGTATTCCGCCAGGTAAAATAGGTGTAGGACTGGGTGAATCCCAGCTTAGCCAGAGACCTCATCATTTTCGGCCGAGTGAAAGCTTCCGCCAGGAAGATTACATCCGGATAATCGTTCTGTATCTCTGAAATCAGCCATTCCCAGAATGCGTTGGGTTTCGTATGAGGATTGTCTACGCGAAATATACGGACTCCATGCCGCACCCAGAACAGGATGACATCTTTCATTTCCTCCCAAAGACCGCGCCAATCCGGATTGTGGAAATTCAAAGGATACACATCCTCGTATTTCTTCGGAGGATTTTCCGCGTATTTAATCGTGCCGTCCGGCCGATGAAAAAACCATTCGGGGTGTTCTTTGACGTAAGGATGATCTGGAGAAGAGTTAATCGCGAAATCCAGGGCAACCTCCATGCCTCTGGCCTTGATTTCTCCCACCAGCCAGTCGAAATCATCCAGCGTGCCTAGCTCCGGCTCAACCGCTTTATGGCCGCCGAATTTGCTTCCTATAGCATACGGCACACCGGGATCCCCAGGTTCACTTGTAACAGAATTGTTTTTCCCTTTTCTTTTCGTGAACCCGATCGGATGGATCGGCGGAAAGTAGATTACATCGAATCCCATGGCCTTCGCGTCTTCGATGCGCGGTATGCAATCCCGAAATTTTGATCCCGAATTTGCCTTACCTTCCGCGGAACGCGGAAAGAACTCATACCAAGCCGCAAACAGCGCCTGGGGCCGATCGACGATCACCTGGAGATACGGCTGAAACTCAGTGCTCAGTGAGAGATCGGGCCACGCAGTCATCAAGCCGGATAGCTCCGGATTCTTCGCCAACTGAGCCCCAAAATGCGCATCGGCATTTTTCAGTTGCTTTGAAAAGGTAAGCAATCGCTCTTTGTCTTGTTTGAGCGTGGCACGAGCCGCAGCCTTTTCGACAAAAATAGAGGCTTCGTCCAGTTCAGTCCTCAGATCCAGGTTCCCAGCCCCGTACTTTTTAGCGTACTCAACCTGCCAGGACCTGAAAGCGTCTTCCCATGCCTCAATTGTGTATTCGTGATGTGCGTTCTCAATGAAATGACATATCGCCTCCCACCGGTCGTTTTCTGTCTGCGCCATCGGCGTCTGATGCCAAACAGGTTCTCCTACTTTCCGCCATTTCAGCAAAACGCTGATCTGATCATGGCCATCCTTAAAGACGTCGGCCGATACTTTCAATTCCTGTCCAACGACTCTTTTGACTGGGCAGCGACCGCCGTCAATGCACGGCTCTGTATTTTCGATGACTACGGTTGGTAACCGTTCCAGGGTAGATTTTTTCGTGCTCACGAGAATCAAATGCTGGTTTTGGGTCTGACCGGAAGGCCGGTTAGGAAATCTGCAAAGAACCTAAAGTTCTCCGTGGATGAAGCAACCTCTATCAACGTTTTTATTGCCGGTTGAATGTGCCGCAGGAATTCAGGCTTTTCCGCAACTATCCCAATGACTCCGTAAGCGCCTAATGCCTGCATGAGCCTCTGAATCCCGCAGCAATAGTAGACCTCATCGAATTCTGCGCGGCTCAAGCCCATACTATTTCGTTCGAAATAGTAACTCAACAGATGAGAGCGTTCTTCATTGAGAAGAGAGACGTAGGGATCGAAAAACAATGAGGCTAAGTCGTACTGCGGCAACCCGGGGCGCATCCCCTGAAAATCGATCAGGTAGACCTGGTCATTAAACAGCAGGACATTCTGTGATTGAAAATCGCGGTGCACCAGGCGCCTTGGGTAGGAAGCAAGTCGCCGCGCAAGATTCCCGAATTCTGGATGGGACCTGAGCCGCCGGATTTCCTCGGTCGGGACTCGAAAATATCGTCCGAGGCAATTTTCCAGGCAATACTCCTGCTCCCAGCGATAAAGTGCCTCATCGAATCCCGATTGCAGATGAAGAGATTCGCTGACCGCTGCATCCGCCTTGTGTAGCACGATGGCCTGGTCGAGCGCCTGTTCATAAAAGCGCCGCCGAACAGACCATGGCTCGGCTCTGTAGTGCCAGAGGTCTTCTTCACCCAGATCCTGCATCCAGATCAAACCTTGCTCGGAGTCGTGATGATAAATCAGTGGTGCATTCACTCCGAGCCCACAAAGAAGATTCGCAGCTTCGACAAACCGTTGATTCTCAACTTTTTGAGGGTTGTATTTCACCAGGATCAGCGAGTGATCGGCGCTGAAGCGTATCCGGTAGTAGCGTCGGTCCGATCCTCCCTTTTCAAGGGGCAGGATCTCGACATGAGCATGGTCGAGGTCAGGAAATCGTTCGCGGGTTTGCCAAATTAAACGGTCAAGGTTCATACGAAATCCGCCCCCACATGAGTCCCGGTGAAGACACCGGCACCCCCGACGATACAGGAGCGCAGCGAGACGCCGCTTCCCACGGAAGATCCCGGCAGCAATACTGAATCTTTTATAAAAGCATTACTATCGACGCGGCAATCATCTCCCACATATGAAGCCCCTTCGATTCTGCTGCTCGCAAACACCTTCGCCGAGCGCTCAATGCGCACGGGCCATTCAGAATCCCGGATATATTCGGGCAACCATCCCCCCTTCGCAATGACTTGATGCAGCCTCAGATATTCAGCCCGGGTGCCGACATTGAACCAATGATTCTCCTCCAACAAAACCCCTCCGATTTTTCCGCCTGCCTTCAGCCAATCGACAATAATTGGTACAAAGGAAATCTTTGTGTTTTCCGGGATCCGAGCAAAAACCGAAGGATTCCAAACCGAAATACCCGCGAAATCGTAGTTGGCGGCCGTATCGGACTTCAGATCACCGGAGAGGTCGAGTATTTGACCGGTATCGCTGCACCAACTGACGACGGACGAAAGTCCTGTAGACCTCAGAGCCAGAGTGACATCATTTTCCTGCGTGAAATGAGCCTCCAGCAAGCGTTCAACTGCCACATCGGTCAGGATATCTCCACTGTACACAATGAATGGTTCGCCTCCCATCTTGCTCTCGAGATTTTTGATTCCGCCACCGGTTTCAAGAAGGTCCGGCTCGAATACAAGCTCAATCGCGTGGTAGCAGGGATCAGAAATCAGGGCTGCAAATTTTTGATGGAGATGGTGGGTATTAATCCAGATTTTTTCGATTCCCCCCTGTAACAAATGGTCGAGCGCAAATGTCACCAACGGCTTACCGAAAATCGGCAGCAACGGCTTCGGCAAAACCTTCGTTAGCGGCCGAAGCCGGGTTCCCAGACCGGCACCCAACACAAATGCTTTGCGAACACGACGCGTCATTGACCGAGAGGACCCTACCGGGTCACAGCCTTCTCTGTAAAGAGTTCAATTGGTCATTCCTATGCAGTCATCGACACAAGGAAAGCAGCGCAACGATTACTCGGCTGAAGATACCAAATTGCTGATTGCGATTGCAACTGGCAACCAGCCCTCGATCATCAGATCGCAGCGTTACCTCCCTGTTGACTTAGCTATTTCGTACGCTAAATGGCTCTGAGTGTTTTCGCTGCGATGAGAGTTTTTTTTCTGTTCGTTTCCCTCTTGGCTTCCGCGTTTACTCTGATCGGTGAAGAAGCATCGGGGCCCGTCATCACAGTTCGCAAGGGGACCGCGATCGTCGTTGAAACGAAAGAGATCAGCGGCCCGGCCGGCAGCGCGGCTTCGAGCGTATTGAAGGATGATATTCAACTCTCTGGCGCTTTGTCTTCTGGCGATCCTTCGGCGGCGACCGTTATTGTCAGCGGCGCCGCCACAGGATCAAGTTTCAGCGCGCAAGCTATGGAAAAAACCGGCGGCGTTGTGCTGCAAAAAAGCTACGGCGGCGATACGCGGCGTGCGGTTCATCAATTTACGGACGACCTTGTCGAAACACTGACCGGCCAAAAAGGCATTGCTTTGTCAAAGGTGGCTTTTGTCTCGGACCGATCCGGCCACAAAGAGATTTACACGTGTGATTACGATGGAGCGAACGTTGTGCAAGTCACCCACGACGGAGCCATCAGCGTTAGCCCGGCGTTGTCGTCCGATGGCCGAAAACTTGCATATACCGGTTATCAGAGCGGCTACGCCGATATTTATCTAATCGATCTGGCAACCGGTGCTCGCAACCGAATCATTAAATTTCCCGGAACCAATTCAGGTGCAGCGTTCTCGCCCGACGGATCCCACATTGCTTGCACGCTTAGCAAAGATGGCAATCCAGAAATCTATGTCACCGGCATTACGGGCGATTCCCCTCGCCGCCTGACGCACACACGAGGCGTCGAATCTTCTCCAACATGGTCTCCGAGCGCATCGGAAATCATCTATTCTTCGGATGAAAAGGGTAGTCCCCAGCTCTATCGCATCTCCGCAGCGGGCGGTGCAGGCCGGTTTCTTTCGACCGGTTTCGGATACAACACGGAGCCCAATTGGTCGCCAGACGGTAAACGGGTGACATTTAGTGTGCGCAGCGCAGGCGGATTTCAGGTGGCAACAATGGACCTCAACTCGGGGATGACACGCATTGCGATCGACGAGGGCGAGAGTCCTTGTTGGGGTCCCGATTCACGGCATATCATCTTTTCAAGAGGGTCCGGTCTATACCTTTTT
>DATMQC010000290.1:0-4497 GCA_035567275.1 Chthoniobacterales bacterium
AAAAACAACCCGCGCAAACATCAGGTCGGCAGCTTATCGATGGCGAACGCCGGCCCGAACACGAATGGCAGTCAATTCTTTATTACCCACGTCGCGACCGATTGGTTGAACGGCAAACACACCGTTTTTGGTCAGGTTCGAAGCGGGCAAGAAATCGTTGACTCAATTCAGCAAGGTGATGAATTAATGTCGGTAACAATCAGTGAACGATAAGCGCCATGCTTGATAGACGGAATGCGGGTTGCTGCTAATTGCGGCATGCGGACCTCAATTGCTGTTCTCCCCGTGGTCGTTCTTGCGTTAACCGGCGCAGACGCGCGCCTCGGTGAAACGTCACTTCAATTCGTTGGCCGGTACGGTCCACCAAGGGACACGCCGAGTTCGAGAATCTACGACAAGAATTCGCCCCTTCTTGAAGGAGCGATCCATCACACCTACGAATACAAAGGTTGGAAAATTCGGGCGGCGTTTTTGCAGCTGGATGGACCCGCGATGCGGATGGAATACCAGAAGCTTGGAGCGAGCCCGCAAATAAGAGACTACGAATTGCAGGCGATCATGACCGGGAACACCGCGGCGGGATCAACATGGGAACAGATTCCGTACAGCAACCCGGATTCTCCAAACCAAGGCGTCAATAAAGCCGTTGAATCATACCTTGGAAACGCGACGGGCCAAAAGATGTGGCAACGGAGCGACGGTGCGATCTTGTCGCTGAGGAGCAACTTGATTGTGCGACTCGATTTGCCGGCCGCACGCGAGTACGAAGCAAAACTCAAAGCCGCAAAAGATCAGAAAGCCCGCGCCTCAGTTCCGACGTTCTGATTCTGATGGCGGCTGTCCAGCGAAGTCGAAATGTTGAATGTTTAGATACGACCCCGGTGCCGTCCCCGTGCGAAACAATCGTAACATGAAGAAGAAAGTTTTAATGATACTCAGCGTTCTGGTGGCGGCAGCTCTGCTGATTAATCCAAGCGCTAAAGCAATCAGCCTTAATATCGATCTGGGCGATCGTCCGTATTACGAAGGACCCAGCTATTGGGACGGCGGATACGAATGGGTCTGGATCCCTGGCCATCGCGAGCATGACCACTGGATTCACGGGCGCTACGAGCGTCGTGGCGAATTCCGTCATGAACATGCTCACGAGCATCACGAACACCATCACCACGACGACGATCACCATTAATAATTAGGCGACCAGCTGATTGCAGTGACAGCGTAATCGCGGCAACGAAAGCAACCTCTCAACGTCTTTCTGTTAGGGTCCCAGTCGGCTCGCTGAAAGTAATCCTCTCCTCCGGGTTGGCAGCCCGATCAAGAAAGTCTCCGGATTGAACTCGACCTTCGGACGAGTCCAAACCGCCGTGCATGTCTGGACAGTTGAAGAAGGATTTGGGATTGGAAGTGATTTCCGCCAGACATGCTGCGCGGCTGATAATGTTCGAGGTCACGAAATTCCTTTTCGTTGGTTCAAATAGCTCAAGTTCCGAACGGAACTACTTAAGATCGACGGACACCCTTGCCGGGCCGAGGCGCTGTTGCGTGGGGGGCAGGCAAGTGTGCCGTTGATTCGTCACCGGTTAATTTTTCCCGGCGAGGACTCCCCCGATAAGGAAGGGTTCCACTTGGCTGGCGATCGGCGCCGGCAATTTCGTTTTCAGGAAATCAAACACTACGAGCACCGACTTCTCGGCGTTCTCTTGGGTGATCCCTGTTTTCGTTACAATCAGGTTTATTACTTTTTCATTCATGGTGAACTCTCGGCCCGCGCAAGATGAACTGCGCGCCGGATATTGCCCAGAGCAGCCCGCTTATTGCAGTCCGGGCCCGGACCTCAACTTCTTCGGACATCCGTTTCATCGGTGTAATCCGTGGTTGTTTGCTCCGCTTTCCAACTTTCCGTTTTCCGTTTTTTCTTCTCAACCTCTCAACTTCTCAACCGCTCAACTGTTTGAATCTGACCCGGTTTACCTTGCCTATCGTTTACCACGGCGAGCGACGCCTTTTCCAAGCGCGAACAAGGAGCCTAGAAGGGCAATCACTTCCATGATTTCTTTTCGGTTCTTGTAAACAAACCTGGCGGCGTCTTTCGCTTTCTTAGATCCAGTCGACGCGAAATCTTTCAGCCGCGATTTGTTCGACTTCGCTTTCGGAGAGTGCCGCCGCCTTTTACTCATGCTCTTATTCTGCATAGCTCAGCTTAGTTTATTGCAAGACCAATTTTCCATTTCAGAATGTCGATCCAGCTCAGCCGCCTCTCTGGTTAACTTTGCTCAGTCATGGATCTACCAAGTTAAAATCGGACACCTTCTGTCAATCGCAAACCGGTGGCAGTTGCGGCGCTGACCAGAGTAAATGTAACCCGAGGCCGCACTCATCAGTCTCTAATCATTACCCCACGAGTCCGTAGATGAAGACTGCGCCATTGTTGTCACCGACTGGAGACGGAAGCACGTGGTTGGAACCGCGGGCCTCACTCAAACTTCGCTTCGCGATGTTGCTGGCCGCGGTCCTTTCCTGGATGTTGCTGTTGCCATTCATTCACGGCTACTTTCTCGGCGAGAATGTTCGCCACTTGCTCGCGGTCATTACCATCATCTTCGCGATTACGGTGACGGTCGATACGCGGCGCGCCGTGATTCTCACTCTTGCCTGCGCTCTCGTCTCGCTGGTCCTGAACTCGCAGAAGAGCCCAACTGTGCACGCAGCCAGCATCGCGCTCGACATCGTTCTTCTCGTTTTCGCATGTTACCGCATCCTTCGCTCTGTCTTTTCCGATCCCGTGGTCACTTCGGAAACATTACGCGCGGCTGTCTGCCTTTACCTGCTCCTCGGGGTCACTTTCGCCTCGGCCTACTTTCTTGGCTCCCTCTTGATGCCCAATGCTGTGCTCCAGAACAACGCTCCGGCCAAACAAATGACCGACATGCTCTATCTGAGCTTTTCAACCTTGACTAATCTGGGGTATGGCGACATTCGACCGAACGCGTCCGCGCTCCGTTCCATCGCGATGCTCGAAGGCATTTCGGGGCAACTATTCCTGACCCTGCTGATCGCACGCCTGGTCGGCATTCACACCACCCAGGTGGTTAACAACGGCAAAGGTGTGCGGAGCTGATCCACCAGGCCAATGTGCGAGGCTTACGCCAGCGCCAACTATTGTCGATCTTCGTTTTTGCAGTCGGGCGTCGAGACAATCTGGCTCTTGTCAGTTCTCGTCTTACTGGAAAGAGGTGACAAACGCGTTACTTTTCTATGAAAGCGCTTGCATCCGAATCGTTGTCTATTTCAATGACTTATGAAAGAGACAACACCGATGCGGATTAAGATCCGCCGTTTTATCACCGATCGTTACGCTTACCGTGCTCGGCCGGATTTTTTGCCTGAGCTGATCGCTTTTGCAGTAGTCCTGGCAGTAGTTACCTGGCCGATGTTCCTTGTAGCCAGCGCATTTGCAGGAACTCTTAAATAAGCGCAGCCAAGCAGAAGTGCTCGCGTACGAAATCGCGCACTGCGATCGGCAATCGCTAGCATCTAAACTGGCCTTGGCCCGCGTAACTATTTTGTTATGGCGACAAAATTAGAACTCAAGGGCAACTGGAACCAGCTGAAAGGAAAATTGAAACAGAAATACGGTCAGCTGACCGATGACGATCTCTCTTTCAGTGAAGGGAAAGAAGACGAACTGTTTGGACGCCTTCAACAAAAACTCGGCAAGACCAAGGAAGCGATCCGCGACGAGATCGAAAAATTGTAACCGACTCGAGGCTCTATGGACCAATGTTGCGGGGAAGAATCTGGTTCGGCGGCGGCAATGAGTTTGGCAGAATTTGGTTGGTAGGCGAGGTCGGCGGCACAGCAGCGCCCACAAATTGCGCAACGAGTTGAGCGGAGCGATCGTCGATTCCGCCGACAGTTGGCAATCCAGGAAAGTAATTGCCATGGTCATACGGTTGTAAATCAAATCGATCACTCCAAACCGGGACCGGATTTCCAAATCGTCCGACCGCTTGCGGAAAGAACCCATCACCTGCCGCAGTTTCGCCCGGCGGAAAGGCCCAGTGGAGAACTTTGTCTGCCTCCGAAAACATCGTCCGCGTGCGCAAACTTCGCGCGGCGGAAGAGAGTCGTCCGCCCGAATCCGCCATGCCGACTGTTACCGCTGCAGCCATTAAACAATAACCTTCCATTCGGCCCCACGTGCGATTCGGTTGGGCGAGCAAGTCGTTAATCATTTCGAGCGACACCCGATTTCCAAGAGAGTGCGCCACCAGGATCACCTGGATAGGAGTGCCGTTCGGACCTCGAAGGCCGACGAGGAATTTCGCAAGGAGAGCAGCGGAATCTCTCGCGGCGCCCATCTTTGCGGGATAAAACAATCCGGCGATCAGTGATATGTTTACATCTCCGGGCCAAAGAAAACCGATTATCTGCCCGAGAACAGATAGTTCCGGTACACCGCGATTCTGCAGGAACTGACCGAAAGCGTTAAAA
>DATMQC010000291.1:0-3447 GCA_035567275.1 Chthoniobacterales bacterium
TGCCGTTGCTGCCGAAACTCGTAAAGCTGTTGTGATTTTCGAGGACGATCACGAAGACATGATCGAGCCTCGGGACGCCGTCTTGCTGACCCTGATTATGGGCTAGCGCAACAGGCACACCTACGGCGAGCGCAAAAATGACTGTCAATCCGAACTGAGGCTTTTTCATCGAAGCATCCCTCCTTATCGTGCTGAGCATTATCGTGCTGAGCATTGTTTTTTAGCACACCAACGTGAATGGCAGGTGTCACGAACATGAACAATCTGTGAAATGCCTCCTGCATATGGTTGCAATCTGACCCGTGCCGGATGAAGCGGAGCGAAACAGGAAACGGTGAGCTTACAGGAGAAGTTCTTAAGTCGAGGGGAATGGCCGGATAGTCACTAGCCTCGATCAGAAATGCCTCGGTCAAAAGAGTAGGCAATTATTCGTCAACTGACGTTAGCAGGCGTTCTCGCAATTTTGCGCCTTTTGTTCGCCAAAATCAGGGTCGGTGAGTGCTATGGCGATTTATCAACAACTGAGAACAGAGGCCGCCGACTGAGCGGCGGCCCGCCAGAAGGATGAAGGGGGCGTGGCGGCTCTAAGCTGCTGCTGTCACTCCCTGAGTGGCTTTGGCCGCTTTTCGGATTACATCGATCACGGCTTGCGGCTGCGACAGCATCACCACGTGGCTGCTTGCGACCTCGGTTGTCGTGGCGCCCATGCGCTTAGCGAGGAAGCGCTCACAGTCAGGCTGTATGGTGCGATCGTTCTTGGCGACGATGTACCAGCTCGGCTTCGACTTCCACGCGGTTCCTCCCGCTTTCGCCGCGAACAGGTCTGGAGCCGGCACGCATTGGGTCGCCCAAACCAGCTTCTTGTCCTGCTCGGACAAATCGCCTGCGAAGGAATTCATGCCTTCCGGAAGCAGCCAGAGACGTCCATCGGCGACTTCGACGTGCGAGAGGACGTCGGTCTTCGGGAACTTCGACGGTTGCGTGTCGGACGCCTCGTCAGCGTCCGGTGCAAATGCGGCGAGATAGACCAGACCGGCAACGCGATCGTCGGTTCCGGCGCCGGTGATGACGGTTCCACCATAAGAGTGACCGACGAGAATGGCTGGACTGCTGACTCGCGAGAGGGTGCGTTTCACGGTGGCTACGTCGTCGGCGGTTGTGTTGAGGCTATATTGGGCGGCAATGCACTGGTGCCCTTCGGCCTGAAGCGCGGGTATCACCTTACTGAAGCATGAGCCGTCGGCCCAGATGCCGTGGCAGAACACGATGCTGGGTTTGGTGTCTTTCATTTTGCTCTCCTTTCTATATGGTTGCGGTGAAGTGAAGTTGTTTATCAGCCGGCCGCTATTTGCGATCACACCAGCAGCTACCGTGTTGCCGGTGGCCAAGAGAAATTGGCGACGATTCGGCCGCGATGCTTCAGGGGAGCGATTGGGATGTTCCATTGGGGGCTACCTCACTTGAAGCCCGAAAGAAGACGCCCCGTTCAGCAGGCCCAAAGGCTATCACTTTTCGTGCCAACGGTTTTCCTCAGCCCGGTTCCAGCAGAATGGGGTATGTTAACAGGCCATTGCACAAGTTTGCGCCGTTTGTTCGCCCTGGTATTACGCCAGTTGTCAACCTTAAAGCCCCCATCGCATTGATTGCTATACTCGCTCGCGCATTCGAGACCCTTTCGGAGAATATTCATGAACGGCAGCCTTGTTTTTCGTTGCTTTGTTCCTCTTATCGGCCTGGTTGCCCTCTCGACGGGCGTACTTGCACAAGAGGCCTTTACTTTCCAACAAGCTGTAGATCTCGCATTGACCCGGAGTAGCCAAATGGCCCTCAGCGAAGCGGACGAAACGCGTGCATACCAGACCTACGTAGAGGTGCACGATTCTTACGTTCCGAAGGTAACCGTTGGCTCCGACGTTGGCTATGCGTACGGTTTTCCGCTCAGCCTTGAAGGTTCTGCTCCAACACTTTTCAATGTTGCTGCACAATCTTCAGTCTGGAATCCCTCTTTGCGTGAATTGACCAAGGCGGCGAGGGTGGAATGGTCCGCGAGCAAAACTCAAACTCGCGGTCAACGCTCCCGAGTCATCGCAGATACCGCTTTGACGTACATCGACTTGAACAGGTGGGAATCACGACTCCCGATTCTTCGTACGGAGTTGGATGTTGCACAGAATATGGAATACGCTGTAGCCGAGCGCGTGAAAGAGGGCATTGACAAGGGAATCGAGAGAACCAAAGCAGAACTAGTTGAAGCTCAAGTTCAAATGCATCTTGCCGAAGCGGAGGGTGCCATTGACATTCTGCGTACGCGTCTCTCGCAGCTAACGGGTCTGCCGAACGCTCAAATCAGGACGGTGAGGGATTCCATCCCCGTACTCAAGGAAAACGAAGATCAAAGTGATCTGGTCTTACGCGCTGTTCAATCAAATCCCGCCGTTGAATCAGCGGAGCAATCAGCTATAGCAAAGCGCCTTCGTGCCAACGGAGAACACCGAGCCTTATATCCCTCTGCCGACTTTTCGACTCAGTACGGCGTGATAAATACATCGCTGACGAATTATGAACAGTTCTTCGTTCCCCACTCATTTCAAACCCAGAATGTCACTATCGGCCTCGTTTTGCGTTTCCCCTTCTTCGATAGGTCACAACGGGCACGGGCTGCGGCTGCTGACGCCGAGGCACTCCGCGCTCGCAAAGAAGCAGAGCAGACCAAGCAGAAAGCGGCTTTGGACGCTGTCCAGTTAAGACACACTGTAGACCAGTTGTTAGCTGCTCGCCATATTGCAGATCTCCGGTACAAGTTGGCAGAAAATGCGCTGGACGCAGTTCATGAGCGTATGGAAGCCCAAGTAGCTGCCCAAAGCGAGTTGCAGAACGCTGCGATTGACACCGCTGAGCGCACACTCGAACGCATCAATGCTGACTTCGAGCTTGAGAGAGCCGAAGTCGAACTTCTGCGAATGCGAAGCGAGTTGGAAAATTGGGCACTCGCCAACAGGTGAGACCCATCACGCACGCTGCTCGGTGCACGCCGCACGTCCGCACGCCCGCACGTCGCTCGCCCTCCGCACGTCCGCTCCCCGCACGTCGCTCGTCGCTCGCCGCTCGCGATTACTCATCAGTTAATAGTGTTAACTCGTTCGTTACGGGGTGGCCCAATTTTTCGGGCGCTATACACTACCCCGTCGAACGTTTTGAGGGGCGGTATATACAGACGGCAAAATGCTCCCTCCCCACGAGAGGGGCGGGGGCTCGTCCGCGTCTCAGATGGGCAAGCCCATTCGTTTAAGCAGATCAGTGAATCTCGGATCTCTGCGCAGATTCTCAAAACCGGGCAGGGACTTGATGAGTGTGAGGTTTCCGTCTTTTTCAGAGTACGCCCGATTCAGCCACTCAAACGCCTTGTCCTTGTCTCCAACCTTCGCGAACGCATGCGCCACGACCAGG
>DATMQC010000292.1:0-7413 GCA_035567275.1 Chthoniobacterales bacterium
TCAATTCTGTGGAAACTCGGATTGTTCAGGGTGTGACATTGCTGGAACCGGCGCATTAGTGAGGGCAATCACCACAGAGACACAGAGGACACGAAGCTAAGAAAAGGCAGGGAAATTGCAGCTTCTGATTTGGGAGTCCGCTTGAAGGTCTTTCCGCCCTACACAACGAATTCCGCGGCTTGGCCAGTTTGAAGACTTCATCGTAGTTCTTCGGCATGGCATTCAGTAAAAATGGGCAACGTTAAGCACCGGGGGGCGGAGAATTTCAGCACCGAACCACAGAGGGTTACCAACCGATTCATTTCCCTTCGCACTTTGTGTCCTCTGTGTCTCTGTGGTGAAAATGTTTTTTTGCCCTCTGACCTGCGGCGACATCACTATTATATGCGAGACGGTGCACTAGACATATTTCCAATTGTGCGCGTGAAATGTAACCTGTTGAGTTACGCCACCCGATCGCAGCAATTCGGCCAGCCGATCGTAATTTTCAGCTACCTGCACATAAGAGTGGGCATCTGAGGCGGTCGTTACCGGTATATCGAGTTCAACCGCCGCCCTCAAGATCGAGGCGTGAGGATATTGCTCTCCAACAGGTTTTCGCCAGCCCGCGGTGCTGGCTTCGATCGCGAGTCCGGCCGTTTTTGCCAGTTGAAGGATCGGTAGAAAGAACTCGGCTGGATCGTAGTCATGTGGTCGCAATCCATGGATCTTAACGAGATCCAAGTGAGCCAGGCAATCGATCTGGCCCCTGGAAATGAGTTTCTCCAATTCCAGGACGTATTGTTCGAACGCGCCTGACAAACCGCGCGATTCGAACTGTTCCAGCTTGCCGACCCGATCAAGCATTTCAGTCTCGCCGGCAAAGAAATGCACCGATCCCAGAACGAAATCGAGCCGATCCCAATTGGCCTCGACCCATCGCAGACCGCCAGCGGAGGTTGCGGGATCGTTATCCAGTTCGATTCCAGCCAGGATCTCAACATCAGGAAATTGTCCGCGCAGGGAATCAAGTACGCCGAAGTCAACGCCTGCCAGGTACCTGTCGTGGTCCGTGAACGCAATGCTTCGGATTCCCCTCGCGCGGCATCGTTCGATCCAGGGTTGTAGCAACTCAATCGTGTAGGGTCGGACCTCATGACCCTGAGGGTGCGTGTGGTAATCACAAATCAGATTCATAAGAAAAGCCATCTTTCTCTGCTGGACGAACAGCTTCTTTTAGGTCATTTGTTCAACATTTTTCTGCCGGTACGACTGATTCGAAGACGTATGAACGATGTCTTGCACAAATCAACTGTTCTCGTGCTGAATCGAAATTGGCAGGCGATAGACGTCAAAACGCCTGCCCAGGCTTTTTGCATGATGGCAAATGGCAATGCGACAGCGCTTGACATGCTTGGAGTCGGAGATATGCGGCCAGTCCGATGGCACGACTGGATTGCTCTTCCAGTCCGTGACGAGGACTATGCGGTGCGCACCGTGCGTGGTTTGGTTAGAATTCCCACCGTCCTTGTGCTGGCACGCTACAACAAGGTGCCGAGGCGACGCCCAAAACTGTCGGCGAAAGGGATCTGGGAACGGGACGGCGGTCGCTGTCAATATACGGGAAGGAAACTTGCTCCGAACGAAGGGAATATCGATCACATTGTTCCGCGGTCGCGCGGAGGGATAACATCGTGGGAGAACTGCGTTCTTGCTGATAAGCGAGTTAACAGTCTGAAAGGGAATCGCCTGCCCGAAGAGGTTGGGCTGCAGCTCAAAAAAAGACCACAAACGCCCAGAGAGCTGCCGGTGACCTATTTTATCCGCAATGCTCATAATGTCGCGGATTGGGAGCATTTCCTGATGCCGGCCGACTGACCTCCCTTGCGTCAGTCACGAGAATCCTTGAAAAGCAAAGCTGATTGCAGATGAGTCAAGTTTCTTCTGTTTCCGCATATGAATCATTCGGCGGTTTCTATTGCGTCTTGGTGCGGTACGCATCAGATTCCGCTTCCCATGAGCGCCGAGATTTCGACCGCCTACGAACCGAAGTCGGTAGAGGAGAAATGGTATCGTATCTGGCTGGAAGAAAAATGCTTCCAGGCTGATCCAGACTCCCGAAAGCCAAGCTATTCCATCGTCATTCCCCCGCCGAACGTAACCGGCGTACTTACGATGGGTCATGTACTGAATAACACGATCCAGGACATTCTGGCGCGTCGCGCTCGAATGCAGGGGAAAGAAGTCCTTTGGCTGCCGGGTACGGACCACGCCGGGATAGCAACGCAAAACGTCGTCGAAAAGCGGCTTCGGGCCGAAGGAAAGACAAAGCATGATCTTGGGCGAGACGGCTTCGTCCAGGAGGTCTGGAAGTGGAAAGAGAAGTATGGCGGGATCATCATTGACCAACTCAAGAAGCTGGGATGCTCCTGTGATTGGTCTCGCGAGCGGTTTACGATGGATCCCGGGTATAGCCGAATCGTGCAGGAGACGTTTGTTGATCTGTATCGAAAGGGATACATTTATCGCGGCCGACGCATGGTAAACTGGGATCCGCTCTACCAGACGGCTTTGTCTGACGAGGAGGTGATTCCTGTGTCAACGGCCGGAGTTTTGTATTTCATGCGATACGAAGTCGTCGAGAATCCTGGAACATTCCTGGAGATTGCCACGACCCGTCCCGAGACGCTGATGGGAGACACTGGGGTTGCAGTCAACCCAACCGATTCCCGCTACAGCCGGTTTATAGGCAAGCATTGTTGGAGACCATTTCCTCGCGCAAAGATCCCGATTGTCGCCGACGAGGAGATTGATACGGAGTTCGGCACGGGAGTGCTCAAGGTCACTCCGGCGCATGACAAATTGGACTTTCAGATTGGCCAGCGCCACGGACTCGAAATCGTTGACGTGTTGAACCCTGACGGCACCATGAACACACTAGCCGGAGAAGAATTCGTCGGGCTGGATCGCTTCGAAGCCCGCAAGCGCGCCGCAGAGAAGTTGGGCGAACTCGGGCTGTTGGTTCGAGAGGAAGCTTATCAGAACAACGTCGGGTACAGCGAACGCGGCAACGTCCCGATCGAACCGCGATTGAGTGAGCAATGGTTCCTGAGATATCCGCGCATCAGGGAAACTATCGAAGCGGTCTCCAGTTCACAGACACGCTTCCGACCGGATCGCTGGATCAAGACATTTGAGCACTGGATCGAGAATATTCAGGACTGGTGTATCAGCCGCCAGTTATGGTGGGGCCATAGAATTCCGGTCTGGTACCATAAGAATGATCCTAATCGGGTCCATGTGGATATCGATCCGCCGGCGGATCCGGAAAATTGGGACCAGGATGAAGATGTTCTCGATACCTGGTTTTCGTCCTGGCTATGGCCTTTTGCGACCATGGACGAACCAGCCCGTAAAAAGTTCTATCCGACCCAGGATCTTGTGACCGCGCCGGACATCATCTTTTTTTGGGTCGCACGCATGATCATGGCGAGCTTCGAATATCAGGGCAAGATTCCGTTTGAGAATGTATTTTTCACTGGGCTTATTCGTGACTTGCAGGGACGCAAGATGTCCAAGAGCCTCGGGAATTCTCCGGACCCGCTTGATTTGATTACCAGATATGGAGCCGATGGATTGCGATTCGGGCTGATGCGCATCGCACCCCAGGGCCAGGATATTCGCTTCGACGAGAAACAGATTGAAGAAGGGAGAAACTTTGCAAACAAGCTTTGGAACGCGTGCCGTTTTCGACAGCTTCAAGGTCCGCTGGTCGAAGGAGTGTTGCCGGAGAAAATAAGCGCATTTTCGGCATGTGTGCTGGACTGTCTGAATCGGACGGTCGAGCGCGTGGAAAACGGCTATGCGAACTATGCGTTCACGGAAGTAGCGCAATCGCTTTATGAATTCTTCTGGAGCGATTTCTGCGACTGGTACCTGGAGGCGGCCAAAACGGAACTGCAAAGCTCCGATTCCGCGGTCGTCGACAACAGCCTAAAGGTCTTGGATTTTGTCTTAGTCCGCGTGCTGAAATTGCTGCATCCGTTCATGCCGCATATCACCGAAGAGCTCTGGCGGCGAATGGGTTTTGGCAGCGGCAGCATACAATTTGCCGATCTCGGTAACCTTCGCGCCGATAACCGTCTGCTGGTTCCGTCCGAGATCTTGCTGGCAAAGCAGATCTATGAGGCGACGACGATCGTTCGGAATCTAAGAGCCGAGTATCGAATTCCCTCCAACAAAAAGGTGCGCATGGTCCTTAGGGCTCCTGCTCGAAACGACTTCAGAGTTTTCGCCCGGCTGGTGAACGCCGGTCCTTTCGAAGTCGACCCAGACTTTGTTGCCGGGCGGGGGATTCCATTTGCCCTGACGCCGCTGGGTCAGGTTTTCATGCCGATTGAGGGAATAGTCGATCTGGCCGCGGAAAGAGAACGAATCGCGAAGGAAATAGCGAAGCTGGAGGCGGAACTGGCCACGGTGCGGGCCAAGCTTGCAAACCAAAGCTTTGTTCAGCGGGCGCCATCTGCAGTCGTCGCAGAGCATCGTCAGCGTGAGATAAATTTTTTAAGGAAATTGGAACAGCTCAGGGAGCGAACGGATCGATAGATGAAGCGTTGCCGGGAGCGGCAAATTTGAGTACGCTCAGGCGTGGCAACACCAAACCTAGCGCTTGTGCAAATCTTAAGGGAAACAGCTGATCGGATTGAAGGGGGTGCAGAGTATCAATGGAGCCATTTCGGCAAATGCAATTGCGGCCACCTTGCTCAAACGGCTACCCGGCTTACCGCTGTTCAGATCCACCGAGGCGCGTTCTGCAGGCTCGCCGAGTGGAGCGAAATTCCGGACGATTTCTGCCCACAGACCGGCGCTTTGCTTGACCGCGTCGTGGATGCACTCTTCGAGCTTGGCCTCAATGCAACCGATCTGCGCAATCTCGAGGATCTTACCGATGGGGAGGTCTTGCGAAATTTGCCGGGCGGTTTTCGTTATTTGGAAAGGAATCAACGTCAGGACGCAGTCGCGTACATGCGGTCCTGGGCAAATCTGCTTGAGGCCCAGTTGTACACTCAGTGCGCCGATCCGATCGAAGCCGGCTGGCTGGCTTTCGAAGCCTCGTCCGAGTTGCTCCCAGCGCGATCTTAATACCCTTACACCTCCTTGGTCTGGGCGCGGCCTCGCTCTTTGCCCATCAAGCGCTTCCACCACCAGTTCCTGAAAAGATGCCTGGCTGCGAGAAAACGGAGCGTGGGATGAAGCTTCGCCTGCTCTGCGTCCGCGCGAGGGGAAAATTCATGCAATCGCATTGATTTTGTGTATTTTCGTTTCTCCCTAAATGCAGCATCTTGAGAAAATCCTCGCACACGCCGAACGAGAGCTGACATCTGAGGGAAGCAAGCGCTTGAGAGAGCGGCTGGATCTCTACAAAAAGTTCCTAAAGATCGAAGAGCACCGCATCCGGCTGAAGCATTCTTCGGGAGCGAGCGGTCTGGAGATTGTCCGGGATCGCGCGGCCCTGCTGGACGTCATTCTACGTCACTTGTTTGACGGCGCGCTAGAGGGATCCGCATTCGCGGAGCGCACGCCGCCGGTGGCCTTGCTTGCAATTGGCGGGTTCGGCCGAGCAGAACTGAATCCCTATAGCGATGTCGATATCCTGTTCCTTCACGATAGCCATCGCCTTGCGGCCGAGATTGCAGAGATTGTCGAACAGATCCTGTACATGCTGTGGGATGTGGGGTTTAAGGTGGGACACTCAACGCGCTCTATTAACGGTGCGATCCAGCTGGCAAATTCCGACGTAGTGACCAAAACCTCCCTCCTGGAGTCTCGATTTCTTGCCGGGGATCATCGTTTGCATTCGAAGTTCAGGCGCGATTTTTTTGAACGATGCGTCAGGGGGCAGGTGAAGAGTTATTTGGAATGGCGTGTGGAAAATCAGGACGAACGCCATCGCAAATACGGGGGTTCAGTTTTCATGCAGGAACCGAATGTTAAAAACGGTTGCGGCGGTCTGCGTGACTATCATAACATGCAGTGGATCTGTTTCTTTCGCGAAGGTGTTATGAGTACCTCGAAGCTGGTGGAACGTAAATACATCAGCGAAAGCGATTGCCGCGCGATTGATCGTGCGTACGACTTTCTTCTGAGGGTGCGCACCGATCTTCACTACCTGAGCAAGCGTCCTTCCGATGTTTTGACGCTCTTTTTTCAGGGCCAGATCGCTGGCAGACTGAATTATCCCCAGAAGAATGTCTTGCGCAGAAGCGAAACTTTCATGCGCGACTACTACCAGCACGCGCGCACGATCTATCTGACGACACAACGGGTCACCGAACAATTCCTTTTGCCGGCAATTACAGAGAAAGAGGAAAAACCGGTATTCGGTTTTCTAGCGAACCGAAAACTCAAGACAGAGCATTTTGACGGGTTTTACAGCCATGAGAGACTGATCTATTTTGAGAATCGGGAGATTTTTCATGAAGACCCATTTCGCCTGATGCGCGTCTTCCTGTACGCGCAGCAGCGTGAGATGGAACTCAGTTCAGATCTTCAACAGCTGATCCGGCGCAGGACACGCTTGGTGAATCGCACCTTCCAGTACGCTCGCGCGGCTCGTGAAACATTCCAGGCGATTTTATCACGCAAGGGCCAGGTCGGCCATATTCTACGAATGATGCATGAGGTTGATTTTCTGGGTAGATATCTTCCGGAGTTTGGCGATCTGACTTGCCTGGTGCAACATGAGTTCTTTCACCGGTACACGGCTGACGAGCATACGCTGGTCTGTATTGAGAAGCTTGATCTGCTGATAGATACTGAGGATCCGAAGCTTGCGCAGTACAAAACGCTCTTCCGAAATCTTGAAGATCCCTATGTGCTTTATCTCGCGCTTCTGCTTCATGACACCGGCAAAGCTTCCGGGGCGCGCCATCACGCAGAGGCCAGCGCTCTGAGTGCGCAAAAGGTCGCGGCGCGCCTCCAGTTATCCCCGGAGCGCAGGCGAAAGCTAATCTTGCTGGTTGATCATCACTTGACGCTTTCCGAGATAGCGCAGCGCCGAAATTTGGAAGATCCAGCGACGATCGCCGATTTTGCAGAAATTGTGCGAAGCCCTGAAAATCTTGATGCGCTAATGCTATTGACCCTTGCAGATGGGCAGGGAACGGGTGGCCAAAATTGGTCGGATTGGAAGGAAACACTGGTCTGGCATCTCCATCACGCTACGTCCAGTTATCTCCATGATGGCCGAAAGTACTTCGCCGAACGGAGAATTGAAAGGAATGACCTGCAGGAAGCTGTTACCAAGAAAATGGCCAAAGATTTCGAAGAGGAAATCGAGGTTCATTTTCATTCGATGCCGGATCGCTATTTTCAAAGTCATCAGATCAATGAAATCATCGGGCATCTCCGGATGTTTCGGACTTTTCTCGAGTC
>DATMQC010000293.1:0-5756 GCA_035567275.1 Chthoniobacterales bacterium
AATAATCAAATTCGCTGAGGAAATAGGATGCGATCTGATTGCCATGGCGACCCATGGTCACGGTCTGGTCGCTGATTTTGTCCTTGGCAGCGTCACGCGCAGTGTGCGTCATCGCACAAATATTCCAGTACTTCTGATTCGGTCCTGCCACAAAGGTTGAGGCCGATGATTCTGCTCCCGGATGTTGGGATGCTATTGGGGACAGGACACTCTAGTGCACCGTCTCCTAAATCCCTTTGGTTTCGCCGCAGGTCAGTTGGCTGTTTTTCAAGGCGCGAGCGAAGCGCCCATATCTGGATCGATACGGGCCGAGCGAGCAACCCAGAAAAACAGCCAACCGCCCGCGGCCCTGGGGGTTGCGTTGAAAATGGGCCGGCGGCTGCGTTGCTCGTCGGTTACGTATCGCTTTAGCTATGCGCCCTCCTCGCGCCTTGCCGACGGCCCATTTTGAACGCAACGAAGCCCAAGGGATTTAGGAGACGGCACACTATGGAATAATCGAACCGATTGCGCGCTCTTATGATTTAAGGAGATCGCTAAACCTGATGAGAAACCGTTTTTACCTGGGCGTTGCAATGACGACTTTTGTTTTCGTCTCAACTTCCTTCTGTCAAAATTTGCCTCATGCGCGAACTGATATGTCCAAAATTTCCGAAAACGAACTGAAACAGAAACTCACTCCTCAACAATATTACGTGACGAAGCAGGATGGAACGGAGCCCCCTTTCCGAAATGCGTATTGGGATAATCACGCAAAGGGAATCTACGTCGACGTGATTTCAGGAATTCCACTCTTTAGTTCCAACGACAAATTCGATTCGGGCACAGGCTGGCCGAGTTTCACTAAGCCGATTGATCCAGCCGTTGTGACCGAAAAGTCGGACGGTTCCTTGGGCATGGAGCGAACCGAGGTCCGAGGAACGAAAAGTGATGCCCATCTCGGACATGTATTCGATGACGGCCCCCGCCCTACAGGATTACGATACTGCATGAATTCAGCGGCCCTCCGTTTTATTCCCGTCGAGAAGCTCGAAGAAGAGGGTTACGGCGAGTACCTGAAGTTCTTTCGCTAGAGCTGGCTTCGCTATCCGCAGACTTTTATGAAGATCTTTGCTAGAGTGCTGTTCCTTGCATTTTTGTCAGGAATCGCATCCATTTGTGCTGCAGAAATGAACGATACAAAATCCTCGTCTCATACGGAAACCGCGGTGTTCGGTGGCGGCTGTTTTTGGTGCCTCGATGCCCAATTCAAGTTGGTTCAGGGTGTCAGGTCGGTTGTCTCCGGGTATGCTGGAGGGACGACGAAAAACCCCACTTATGAACAGGTCTGCACGGAAACCACCGGCCATGCAGAGGTGATTCAGGTGGAATTTGATCCATCAGTGGTGACCTATGCAGATTTGCTCCGAAAATTTTTTCACGCGCATGACCCAACGACGCTGAATATGCAAGGCGCCGACGTGGGCACCTCCTATCGGTCAATCATTTTATATCGTGACGCGACACAGAAGGCGGTCGCCGAAGAAATCAAAAAAGAGGCGCAGAAAGATTGGCCCGATCCGATAGTCACTGAAATTGCTCCGCTTCAGGCCTTTTACCGAGCTGAAGATTATCATCAGGACTATTTCGCAAAAAATCCGGCGCAAGGATACTGCCGCGTCGTAGTTGCGCCCAAGGTAAGAAAGTTTGAAAAAATGCTTCAGGAGGAGAAACATTAGCAATGAAGTTAAAACTGGCCTTTCTTCTTTGCCTTGCAGGCGTTGTTGTGGGCGCATGGGCGGTTTCGAATCGGCAGTCTAACGGGAAGCTCAAGATCGGCGATCCGGTTCCTGCAATCACTGCAGAGGACCAAGACGGAAAGCCGGTGAATCTGGCCGAGGCCGCCGGGAGCGGATATTTTCTCATTTACTTCTATCCAAAAGCATTCACGCGCGGGTGCACGGCTCAGGCTTGCAGTTTACGGGACGCGTATGAGGAGTTGCAGAATAAAGGGGTAAAGGTCGTCGGCGTCAGTCTCGATACGGTCGATTCTCAGAAAAAGTTCCAGGAGGCGGAGCGGCTGCCATTCGAGCTTCTGTCCGACCGCGACAAAAAGGTTACCGCCGCCTTTGGGGTTCCCATACTCCTAAACGGTTTCGCCGCCCGGCAAGCCTATTTGTTTAAGGATGGAAAACTGATATGGATGGACACGAAAGCGTCGACCGACAAGCAGGCGCAGGATGTATTGGCCGTTTTGGCGCAACGGGATAGATAGTTCAGGTAATCGCCTGGGCAAACCGTCGTCACGCCCGCCGAGGAATTCGTTTCATTTTAGGGAGGCCGTTCCTCCCATGGCGTGCGCATCATCTTCTCTATTGCATTAAAACGACGATCGATCTTGGCTGGACCAGGTAAGTTGATCCGATAATCTGCATTTCGTCGCCCGGCACATAGATATCATGCGGCGACGCAACGCTTGTATCCACAACTCGAAACCAAGGTTTGCGAAGTCCATCGAAAATCGTGAATCGAAGAGGTTCCGTATACGCATTGATCATTACGTAGAGATCGACGTCACCCTGGGATTTCCCGTTAAGATAATACGCGATAGTTTGAGAGTGGTATGACAGATCAATGGAGGCTTCGACTCCGCGCCATCGAATATCTTCGCGCCAGAATCGGCTTCGACAAATGGTCGGATGAGCCTTGCGGAAAGCGATCATGAGCCGGAAGAAACGAAAGATGTCCGAATGCTCGCGGAGGCGTCTCCAATTCAGCCATGTGACTTCGTTATCCTGATTATAAGGATTGTTGTTCCCTCCCTGGGTATGCAGAAATTCATCGCCGGCCGTGAGCATCGGAATGCCGTTTGATAACATTAGCAGACAGCAGATGTTTTTTGCCTGGCGCTTGCGCAAGGCCGCAACTTCCGGCAGGAGGTCTTTGTCGCCATCCGAACCACAATTCCAGCTGTAATTATCTGCAGGCCCATCAGTGTTGTTGTGTCCATTCGCCTCATTGCGCGGCGCGTTATACGAAACCAGATCATACAACGTGAATCCGTCATGCGAGACAACGTAGTTGATGCTGTAAAAGGGGCGGCGGGCTTCTTCAACTCTGTCAGGAAAAAGATCGTCACTGCCGTAGAGGCGTTGCATAACTGCAGGCACCATTCCGAGGTCGCCGCGAACAAAACGCCGAATATCATCTCGAAATTTTCCATTCCATTGGTGCCAGAACATCCCCGGAAAACTTGTGCCCAACTGATAGGCACCTCCCGCGTCCCACGGCTCGGCAATAAGACGGGCCCGACTTAACACCGGGTCGGTACGGATTGCGGAAAGTAAAGGCGGATCGTCCCAATCGATCGAACCATCTTCAGAGCGCGTGAGGATCGACGCCAGGTCGAAGCGAAATCCGTCGACATGCATTTCGATGACCCAATACCGGAGACTGTCGAGAATGAGATTGCGGATAAAAGGGTCCGTGCAATTCAACGTATTTCCTGTGCCCGAATAGTTCGCATAGGGGCGGGAGGCATCCTGAGAAAGTAGATAGAAGCTCGCGTTATCGATTCCTTTGAAGGAATAGGTTGGTCCCGTATCATCTCCTTCTGCGGTGTGGTTATAGACGACATCCAGAATTACTTCGATCTCTGCCTGATGAAGAGCTTTCACCGTCTCTTTGAATTCTGCTGCCGCGCTCTCATGTTTTGAAGCGTAGGCCAGATGCGGTGAGAAAAAATTCAAGGTCATATAGCCCCAATAATTTCCTTCCTGAGGATCGAATTGATGCACCGGCATCAACTCGACAATTGTGACCCCGAGTTCCTTCAGATAAGGAATTTTCTCGATTAAGCCGGCGTAGGTTCCGCGGACCGATTGTCTCACTTCGCTGGTGCTGCTTGCAGTGAATCCTTTCACGTGTAGTTCATAGATAATGGCATCCGAATAGTGTAATGGAGGCTTATCCTCTCCCCATTCGAAATCGGGGTCGTCAAATCGAAAAACGCCGAGGGGCGCGCGGCCTGCGTTGGTTCCCGGCCTCTTCGCTGCTTCGCGACGAAAGCCGGGAGGAAAAAAAATGCCCTTCGCATACGGATCGAGAAGAATTTTTTCCGGATCGAAAGAATTCCAGCGATCATGGTCGCCGCGTTTTGGGCCGCCCACTCGATAGGCGTAGTAGCAGGCGTCCTGGAGTTCGGTTTCTTTGATGCGGCAATGCCAAACTCGTTTGGTCTTGTGGCTCAACGGCTCAAGCCAGTCATCGATCAAAGGGGTGACATAATCCTCCTTGTTATAAAGAAGCAACGTCACTTCCGTCGCGTTTTTTGAATAAAGCGCAAAGTTATAGGCTCGCTCTTCAGGGATATAGGTCACTCCCAAAGGGAGCGGAGACCCCTCAAGTGAGGGCCAGTTCACAATTTTAGCTTCCCATTGAGCCTTGTTCACAATGTGCAGAAACATGACCTCTAAACGGCCAAGGTTACAAGGTCAATGGCACAAATCTTCTCTGAAAAGTTTGTTGCCGGTCCCCAGAATATTAGCGGAATGTCTGTTTCGCTTCGCGGCCGCCGTTTAACCGTCGATTCTTCTGCTGCTGAACCCTTTGGACTCGCTCATCTACAGATTCGCCGAACATTCCGATCTCCAGATGCTTCGGTCGGAGTTGAAATCCAGTGCCTGGCGACGTCTTTCCACCTGGTTGGATATTTCGTGCACAAAACCTTCCTGGATCATTTTCAGTTTATGGCGGGGAGTCGTGGTTCAAACGCTTGTGCTACTGACTCATCCCGGCTACGGCATTCCGCTGGAATGTATTCGATTGCCTGGCCAAAGAGCCAACGGATCAATCGATAGCCGGTTGCTCCAATTAGGCATCGATTGCGCGAAGCAATGCGACGCAAGGGAGCTTTTCTATTCGGCCTCGGAAAACTCTTCGGAGGAAGAACGCATCCGGGATTTGGGGTTTTGTCAGTGGCGTGAACTCCATTGTTATGAGTCTGCGGATCATGTGATCTCCTCCCTAAATGGCTATCGAACCGTGGAAGCAAGACTGTTTTCGCGAACCGAGATCATTTCGCTGATCGAGCAGGCTTCCGAGTCCTGCGATGATTCGCAGACAAAATATTTTCAACATTCCATCGGAAGCTTCGCCGACGCGAAATTAACGTTGGAGACAATGGAACTGGCGCCGCAAGACCCCTCGTGGTGGCTCATAGCGCTCAGTCCGGACGACAAGAAGGTTGGGCTTATTCTCCCGGTGCTGAACTATGGAGAGCTGACGATTGGTTTTATGGGGGTAGTGCCCACTTTTCGCGGTCGAGGTCTCGCATCCTACCTGTTCAAACAGCTGTTTCCGGTGATCAATCGATCCGGCTACCTCACTATTTTTGCCGAGGTCGATCAAAGAAACAGATCAATGCAGAGAGCGCTTTCGAAAAGCGGCTTTCGACTTGCGTGCCGAAAACGGGAATGGCGTCTGAACATTTAGCGGCAATGATGATCGGTGCAGACCTGGAGGGCTGCGGTCCCTCGCCGCCGCGGTTCGCCGTAATCCACACCGCTTCACGGCGCCGACGGAGCGGGCGCCCTCCAGGGAATCGGCCGGCAATGGCCCATGCGTTTCGGTGGAGACCTGGAGGGCTGCGGTCCCACGCCGCCGTGGTTCGCCGATATCCACACCGGTTTCACGGCGCCGACGGAGCGGGCGCCCTCCAGGGAATCGGCCGGCAATGGCCCATGCGTTTCGGTGGAGACCTGGAGGGCTGCGGTCCC